>JBAYGB010000106.1:0-3620 GCA_041666885.1 Patescibacteria group bacterium
CATCGTCCATTCATGGTCAACTTCAGCGATGACAATTTCGCCGATTTTGGGAGTGCGGTCCTGTTCCACAATTACCAAGTCGCCTTCGTTAATGCCAGCTTCAATCATGGAATCGCCCGTTACTTCCAATAAATAAGTTTTGTCTTTTTTTTCAATTAAATACTCGTCCAAACTCAAAGCCTCGCCGACTTCCTGTTCGGCCGTTGTCGGCATGCCCGCTTGTACCGTGCCAATCAGCCTAACGCCGAACATATCCGGTCCGGCAATCAATCGGCCGGTTTCGTCTTTTCCCACCAAACCTTCATCAATAAATTTTGTCACCACTTTCGCTACCGCGTTTTTAGATTGAAAATTAAAGATGTTTAACATTTCCGCGTAGCTTGGCAAGCGGCGCGACCGCTGGTAAAAATTGATAAAATGCTTTTTGTAGTTTTGATAATTTTCTTTTGACATAAATTTAATTTTAAAATTATTTGAAAATTGAGAATTGAAAATTGATAATTTTATTGTAGTGTACATTCGTTCACCTGTCAAAGTGGATAACTTTACTCCTACGAATTACAAATTTTATGCGAATATACGAATAAAATAATTGACCACCATCATTCGTTTATATTGCCCGGCGCTTACAAAAAATTTTTATAAATTTTAAAAAGTGGATAACTTTAATTATAGCGGCGGGCGGGTAGTTTGCGGACACAAAAAAACCGTCGTGGATTCCTGCACGGCGGCTTTTTATTTCCCTCTCATCTTCCCCTCTCCCGTGGGGAGAGGGGTTGGGGGTGAGGGGGGTATTTTATTTTAATTTTCTGTCCTTAGAATTATCATCGCAACTTTGCAAACAAACAAACCTACGATTATAACACTGCTTCTTTGGCGGCTTTCGCAACGCGGAATTTCACTACGGTCTTAGCGGCGATTTTAATACTCTCGCCGGTAGCCGGATTGCGGCCCATGCGTTCTTTGCGATGCATTTTTACTAATTTGCCGATTCCCGGGATAGTGAATTCACCGGCTGTTTTTACTTCCTTGTAAGCCAAGGTCGTAATCTTGTCCAATAACGCGGCCACTTCTTTTTTGCTGACACCGGTAGCTTCCGCTAAAGTGTTTAGCAATTGGCCTTTGGTCATTTTTGCCATAGATTTAAAGTTAAGTAAATTATTATTTTATTCCCTACGAATTACGAATTTTATACGAATTTACGAATATAAATTTTCCCTCCTCCAAAATAATTATTTTGATGAAACTTTATTCGTATATTTGTCCCGATTCGTAATTCGCAGAAGTTAAAGTTATACACACCCTTGAAAAACCTAATAAAATAATAGCATATTTAATAAAAGCCCACAAATTACTGGGGATTATGAAATAATATTTTAAAAGAAAAAAGGTTCGCCGGATTTTTTAGATCTGGCGAACCATAATGTTTATGCTTTTGTTATATTTCTACCTTTTCCAATATTTCCCGAAGGATTTTTAAATCTTCTTCGGCCGCCTCGGGATTACCATATCCCGGTCCGCCCGGCATTGCGCGCATAGCCTCATCCAAAACGATCCGATTGTCCGTTTTTGGCAAACGATGCGGTTCCAGGCAGATTGGGCGATTAATCCCACAACAAATTAAATGTTGGACGTGCTGGTGGAAATTAATGATACCGGCGTTCAAGGGAACAGTTGAACTCATTAAGGAAGAATTAGTGACGGTATTTTTAACATGAACACCGTCAATGATGGCCTGGCATATTTCAGTCATGTTGCTTACCAGGAAAGCAAAATTACCGCCGATTAAACCGATATTATTGTAAAGCTCCGGTGCGAAACCGAGGTTACCAATATCAATTAGTAATTTAACTCGGTGATCCTGCAATTCACCGCATAACGCCAAAACTTCCATCGGCGTAGGACAATATGTCGCCGGTTCATTTTCCACAAGCAACTTAATATCTGTTGGGAAAAATTCCAACAGCTCTTGGAAAAACGGCAATACTTCAGATTTCCAGCCAGCCTGGATATCTTTATGCCGAAAGCCGGCAAATACCCGAATTTTGTTACAGTCGAAGGTAGCTGCATGGTCAACTAATCTGTTTGCGGCATCAAGTTGTGCTTCAACTTGCATCCGGTCAGCCAAATTGGTTTTTCCTAATCCGGCGGCCAAGACGTCAATTTTAATCCCCGCGTCTTTAAAAGCTTTTGCGGCCGCTTTGGCTTGTTCCGTCGTCATATTTTGTACGTTGACGCCGTTTACGGTTCTTACCTGTCCGACATTAATTTTATTTGCGAGCATCCATTTGATCTGGCTATCAAGGTCAGCATAGACCTCGTCGGTAATAATCGCGATTGGTGGTTTCTGTAACATTATCTTTTCCTTGCCTTTCTTTAAATTTAAAATAAAAAGTGCGAATGACTTTACAATATAAGCTAAAACTTAATTTTTGTCAAATGAAATTTAAAAAAGAAAAAAGGATTACGAAGTTATTCCGCAATCCTAATATTTTATAATTCTTAAACAAATAATTTATAATGCACACAAAAAGCCGATGATTATCCATATGAAAGAACATGCACATGCAATAAGGCTAACTTTTATCGTTGCTTGAAAGACAAAAATTGCTGCTAAAATGATAGCGCCCAAGCACATTAGAAAGCGAAACTCTTTCATATGCTTTTTCTTAAGATTAGCGTTATAAAAACATGTTAATACTAACCCCAAGAAAGATAAGATCAGGCTAGCAATTTCTATTATTCCTGACATAACTTTTCTCCTTTATACCTATCAAGAAACCACCACTTTTCAAAACAGATATTCGGCTGATAGTACCAAGCCATTTTTCGTAACAGCCATTCGCAGGCTGTAACTAAAATAATGAACAAAATTAAACTTATGCCGGTAAACCACCAGGGATAGCGTTCCACTAGCATCTCTGTTGAAAATCCAACCGATTCTAACAGCTGGAATACCGGCATTATAAACCCCATAAAAAGAATGCCATAGGCGGCGCCAAAACTAAAACTTAATGAAAAGTCGTCTGGTTTTGGGTCATTGCCCTTTTTCACGTCGCTCTTATAATAATCAAGAGCATTTCGGCTCCCTATCCAAAGCCACCCGATACTAATAAATATGGAAATGAGAGAAACACAGAGCGTCATCAATCCAGTCATTACAATATCCTTTCTTTTTTATTGTTAAAGTACAATTTTTTATCTGCCACTTATGGCGACAGAAATTATTAGGTTAACTAATAACAAACGAGCTTATCATATTATTTTCTAAAAGTCAAGCTAAAACAAAAAAACAACTTCTCAGCTGTTTTTTTTATTTTTGTGCACCCGACAGGAATCGAACCTGTATTTCAGACTTCGGAGGCCTGCGTCCTATCCGTTGAACGACGGGTGCAATATTTTATATTCAATATTTATTATTCACTTCTTCAATTTCTCATTACTAAAACTATTTGTCAAATGCTTGAAGTTATAAAAAACATTAAAACATTTTTTATTTTGTCATTCCCGCCCGCTTCGCCGGAGCTTCAACGAGGCGAGCGAAAGCGGGAATCTCTAATTTATCTTAACATTGTTTTATCGTATCTTAGATCCCCGCCTCCGCGGGGATGACAGAAAAA
>JBAYGB010000107.1:0-3593 GCA_041666885.1 Patescibacteria group bacterium
AATTTTGGAAAAAGTAAAAGGTAATGATGATAAATTGGATTTGGTAAAAGTTGAAGGCGGGGCGGGCAAGCAAACGATTGGATTGGAGCCGGCAAGTACAATTAAATATTTCTTTAATAAAATTTTGATGTCGTCGTCGTTAAAACCGGGGCGCAACTATCCGGATGATTTTTATCTTGACGGTCGGGCGCGCGAATATTTTGCGTTTGTAAATTATACGACGCGGCCGCTGGGCTATTGGGTAAGTAAGGATGAGGTGACGGGCGCGGACGGTTTTCCGGAAAAAACCACGGCGATTGTCAGCCATACCAAATTATCCAATGATCAAACAGCCGGTTTATCTTATGGCCTTGTCGCCGGATCGGGCATTAAAGATATTTATCAAAATTGCTATAATCCGGCAAAAGACACGGGTCAGAATGGGAGCGCTTGCGGCGGCATTGGCGCGAACGCGGCTGGAACGTCGTGTTGTAAAGGCGTAATAAGAAATGAAGACGGGACGGGGGAGAAGTGCTACAAGTTCTAAAATAATTTTTAATTTTTAATTTTGTAATTTTTAAACATAACCCCTCCGTCTGCCGAAGCGGCAGCCACCTCCCCTTAGCAAGGGGAGGAATAATACGGAGCAACGACAATGTCAAATCGGTATTTATTCCCCTCCTTTATAAGGAGGGGGCAGGGGGAGGTAAGCAATGGAACAATCTGACAATAGAACAATGCAAATTTTTAATATATCGCCTCATGCTTAAAAAAAATTTAATATCTAGCATTAAATATTTAATATTAACCTCAATTATAGTTGGAGCGTTTCTTTTTGTATCACCAAATGTTTACGCCCAATCTTTGGATGTTAATCAGGCTTTTGGAGGAGACACGGGTCAAAACGCGGAAACTCTGGCGGCGAACGCCGGTCTGGGAACAACTGATTTTCGCTTGGTAATCGCGCGCATTATTAATATCGCGTTGGGATTTTTGGGAATTATCGCCGTCAGTTTAATAATTTACGCCGGCTGGCTGTGGATGAGCGCGGCGGGAAATGAAAAACAAATTGAAACCGCCAAAAAAATAATGCAGGCGGCGGCGATTGGGCTTGTAATAATTTTGTCCGCTTTCGGCATCGCGGCGTTTGTAATGCGTGTGCTCTTGGGAGCGACCGGAGGCGGCGGGACAAGCGAAGTATGCATGACTGTCAGTGAAACCAGAGCTTGCGGCTGCGGCGGCGCGCAAACCTGCAGCAGTGAAAAAACATGGGGAGCTTGCATCGGCAGCAATTGCAGCGGATTGCCGGAAACATTTGGAGTTTCAAAAATAAAACCGCCGGAAAACATACCTGATGCCGCAAAAATGCCAAAAAATACGCGCATTAATATTTATTTTAATTTGCCGGTAGATGAAAATTCCGTAAGCGTAAGCACGATCGGCTCGGGAAAAATTGAAGTAAAAAAAGACGGAACGATTTTAACTAATGCAAATATCGGGTATGAAATTAGCGGCAGTCAAATCACTTTAACTTCAAAAGGAACTTGCGCGGCCAATTCTTGCGGCGCCGCCGGCTGTTTTGAACCGGGAATATATTCAGTAGAAGTAAAGGCCGGCAGCGTACAAACGAGCGCCGGTATAACGAACAAAGGAGTGCAAGGATACACCACAACGCCCGGCAGTTTCACTATCATTGATTCGGTTGATTGCCAAGATCCAAAAATAAATTTGATTTCCAATAATACCCAGATTTGTTTAAATAGCGATAATAATATCAGCGCTAACGCAAGCGATGACTCAGGCGTTACTGATGTTACTTATAGCGATAGCAATGACGGCAGCGCTTTTACCGGCAATAAAGTAAAAGAAAATTCGCCTTATGACATAATCTGGCGGCCGACTGAAACAAAAGGATACAAGGCAATGTCCGCTTACACTATTTCCGGTAAAGCGACGGATGTGGTTGGACGAACAGCTGATAATTCTATTACTAAAACTTTACGCGCCGAGCATTGTTGTAACGGTTTGCAGGACGGCGACGAAAAAGGCTTGGATTGCGGCGGCGCGGATTGCGCAGCCTGCGCGGCTGCGGTTTGTGGAAACGACGTCAAACAATGCGCGGCCAATAATGACGCTTGCGCCAGCGGCGTTTGCAAACTTGCAAGCGACGGTAAAGATTGCCTCTGCCAAGATGTGCCGATTATTGATTATCTTAACCCCGAAGACGGCGCGCCGGGTAATTTGACAGTTATCGGCGGGCGGTTTTTTGGCGCGACCGCCGGTAAAATTTATTTTTGTAAAACAGTGAAACCAAGCGGTAGTTGCGATGAATATATAGAAGCGAAATTAGCGAACGCGGTAAATTCTCAATGCACCGGCGCGTGGCAAACTAATAAAATTTTTGCCATTGTGCCGGCGAACGCTATTTCGGGGCCGGTGAAAGTGGAGGCGGCAAACGGTTTTACCGACGAGAGCAATGACGGCCGCGGATCTTTCAATAAAATTTTTACAATCAATAATATTAAACGCCCCGGCTTATGTAAAGTTGAACCGGCGGAAGCGGAGTTTGATAAAACCGTTACTTTGCACGGCATACAACTCGGCGCAACCGCGGCGCGGGAAAATATTTTATTCGGTAACGCGGTAGCATCCGTGCCGAGCGCGAGAGTCGGCACTTGGACTGATAAAAAAATAGACGGCGTTGGCGTGCCCAACATGACGGCAGGAAAAACAACTATCAGTATTTTGCAAAATAAAATCAGAAGTAATTTTTTGGAATTTAAAATATTACCTAATAGCAAAACGCCTTTTATTACTAAAATTGAACCAGTGGCGGGGCATGCCGGCGATTATGTCACAATTTATGGCGGTAATTTTGGCAAGGGGGATAATAAAGATGTTGATAAAGTTTTGTTTGGTACGATCGAAGCGGATATGACTTTTCCCGCCGAGTGCACCAAAGAAAATTTATGGCAGGCGGATAAAATTTTGGTAAAAGTTCCGGCTGACGTTAATGGCAATTTGGATATTAAAGTTCAAGTTTCCGATGGCGCGAAAAGTTCTTTAACGGCAACCAGCCCGAATAAATTTTTAGCCGGTGATTACTGTCGCTCCACTTACGCGGCTTGCGGCAGTCCTGAATGCGGCGACTGCGTTAAATCCGCCGTGCCCGGAATTTGCAAATTAGACCCGGATAACGGACCGGTCGGAGCGTCAGTTAATATTTACGGCGAGCGGTTGGGAAGTAATGGCGCAATGCAGTTTAACAAAGGAACCAAAAGTATTCCGGGTACCTGGACATTAACAACAGACACGGCGATTAAAGATAAAACTAAAGCCGAAGTTGCGGATACGAATATTCCCGCCGGTTTAACAACAAACGGCAAAATAGAGATAAAATTATTTAATGCCGTCAGCGTAGGCAGTAATTTTTTGCCCTTTAACATTAGTTCTTGCATTGATATAACTAACGCCTGTGTAGGCACGGAAGTTTGCTGTCCGGCCGCAAGTAATTTCGCCGGCTCCTGTTTAACAGGCACAAAAGAAAAAAATGATTGCGGTCTGGTACCGGCCAAAACCTATTCCCAATATTATATTGAATTCAGCACGGCGGA
>JBAYGB010000108.1:0-3462 GCA_041666885.1 Patescibacteria group bacterium
AAAAATATATCTTTATCCGCCGATAAGTAATATTATTCACCACTAAATAAAAAAATGCCGCGTATACCGTGAAAGCGATAAAACTTTTGGTGGTTGAGCCGTAAGAGCCGATAAAACTCGCCAGTTTGTCCACGGAAAAAATGGAAGATATCAATAAAATAATACCCAAAATAAAAATCGGCAGATCAAGCGGCGTCCGAATAATTTTTAATTCGCCTTCCGCCACGCCTTTGGTAATCCAAGCGACAAAACCGAGCAGCGCCAATAAATAAAACAGTACCACCTTTTCAAACACTATTCCTTGCGATACCAAGCCGGTGAAAAACAGCGGCAGCGCGAAAAAAGTAAGCGCGATGGACAGAGTAATGACCGCGTCGCACAGTCTGACTAAAAAACTTTTCTCCTTGGCGAACGAAAAAAATTTGGGCATAAATTATAATAAATTGTATTAATTAATTTTTCTTATTTTATTAGCGTTGTGATGATTGTAAAAATAAAATTATTCGTACCCTCGTTTTTTAGCGAGGTATTTTACATAATCATAACTGATGGTATATAAAAGGAATGTCCAAAAAATAATCCAATTCCCATAAATTAAGCAATAAATGAATGTCGGAATGGGATAATATAGCATCGCTTCATTTAAAGTCGCCGGTACACTTTTCTTTTTCAAAATATCGCCGACATAATCTTTCAACGAGCCGAATATTAAAAATATTATATAAAATATTGTAAATAAAACGGGATTGAAAGTTGAAAAAAATAAAAAAATAATGATTATAATAGTTGACGCAATTTGATGATTTATAAAATCAAGCCGATTTCTAATAATAAAAGCGACGTTCATCGCTAAGATTATATTAGCAATATTTTTATCACCAATAACAAGCAAACTGCCGAAGATACCCCAGAGTACGCCAAAAAATACAGCGCTTCCCTTAAACCACTTAAGGCCATGTTCATTTAAAAGGTCAGCGACTTTCATTGTTATCCCATACAGAATTGCGCTGACAACTATTATGAGAATTAAATTATTTGCTAACATAATTTTATGATAACTGCAATCATATTAACACACAAATTTTTGCCTGACAAATTAACTTTTTAACTTTCCTATTTGTAATTCGTAATTGATAATTCGTAATTTGATTTATTCTACTTTCCCATTCCCTTTCCCGACCGCGTCATCTTCCAAATTCGTCGTCTTCGCCGCGCCGATTAAACTAATCACACCGCCTGTTTCTTTGTCGCTTGCTGAAACTTGCGGCTGGTTTAACAGAGTTAAAATTTTATTTTTATCGCTTACTTGCGGCGTAACGCTCACGGCAAAACTAACCATCGCCGGTTCGGCTAACGCGTTTAAGGAACTTATCCGCCAGTTAACGGTACGCTTATCCGCCGCGTAGTTTATATCGCCGGTAGTCGCCTGATAATTATTTTCCCAATTTATATTAGCGGGCAAAACGGCGGTCACTTCCATATTTTCCAAATCATGCAAAGTATTGGCTAATGTCCAATAAACGCGGAAAGTGGTTTTTTGCCCGACTTTGGGCGGTAACGGTCCTTCGCCGACGGCAATGTTTTGCCGGTCAAAATACCGCGCTTCATTGGTAAATTTTAAATCGCTGTTTATCTTGGTGGTAATTTTAATCAACGGGTTTTCCAAACCATTCAACGCGCTATCAATGCTGTAGTCAAGCGCGGTTTGCACCTGCATTGCGTTCGGCGCCGTATTGTTTAACTGGTCGCGTGTTTTTATTTTTAAAGAAAACCCGAAACTGTCTTCCGCGCCCGCTTTTATCTCCGCCAAACTCTTTAACTGCTCCTTGGTCCAAATAATTGACCCGTCCTTAACTTCTCCCTTTTGCTCATCCTGCAAAGTTTTCCAATCAACGGCGTCCGAATCTATGGAGGCCATAATAATAACATTTTTTAATGCCGCCTCGCTGCTGTTTTTATAATGGATGACATAATTCAACGTATCGCCAAAATTGGCCGGTTTGTCCGCGCTCGCGCCGTTAATCGTTAAATTTAAATTCAACGCTCCTTCCGCCACCACCGGCGACCATTCGTATTCGTAAAAAACGTGATTTTTGATTTGCGTTTTTTGGTCCGCCCCTTCTCCGCTTTTTACTTCTTCGGGAATAGACAGAGACAGTTTTAATTTTTCATTCTCCGCCGGCGGTTTTAAAAACTTTCCTTTGAGGCTGAACTTTTCTTGCTGGTCGGAAACTTTATTTATTGTCCAGGGGCCGGCCGTCTTGGGAACGCTGACGGCGAAATTTTCTCCGGCGGTGAAGATGATATTAAAATTATCAATAAAATTATCCTTTTGTTTAGCGTATTTTATTAAAATTTCGCTTTCTTCGTTAAGATTAAAAAAAGACGGCGCTTCCGCTACAATGTTCAAACCGCCCGAATTTATCGCCGTTGTCAGACCGGAGTCGGCGCTGAAAGTGGAAGAAAAATTTTCCGGCCGATAAGTGATGGCAGCGGAAAATATCGCTTGGGTATCAATCGGCGCGACTAATTTGCCTTTTACTTCCACGCGCCCGCTGCGTTTGGTATCAATTTGCTCTATTTGCCAAATATGTTTGCCGGATACCGGCTCGGGAACCGCGTCAAGAAATATAAAACTGTCCGGAAAATTTAAGCTTATTTCCGCGTTTTTTAAATTGAATTGGCTTAAATTTTTATACTGGATTTCATAAATCAATTCCTGCCCGACAGCGGCGGTTTCCGGCCCGCTGATTTTAAATTCAATGTCTTTGGTATTCAGCCGATTTCCTTGGTTAAAAATTAAAAAGGCGGTCCAAGAAATGGCGGCTAAAACCATTAATAACGTAAAAAACAGCCAGGTGATTTTTCGCCACGTATTGATTTCACGACGCAACATAGTATTTTCTTGATGATTAAAATTATTATTTTTTTTGCCCATGGAAACAAAAGTCGCCGGGGCGTCTTCGACCGCGTAGATTTCTTTTAAACTGTCATTAACGTCATCTTCTTTCTCCCGCTCTTTAAGCAACTTTGCAAAATCTTTATCAAATTCATTCAAATCGGCAGTTTTATTTTTTTTATCCTCCTTGGACATATTATATCTGTCATTCCCGCGAAGGCGGGAATCTAAGAATAGTAGTACCTGTCTGCCGACAGGCAGGGATTCCCGCCTTCGCGGGAATGACAATACTGTAATTATAATCTTTACTTTTGCCACTCTTTATCTTGCCTAACTAATAATTCTTTCGCCTTCAACGGTTCCGCCATTATTTCTTTAACCACCCGCTCCATCCGCATGCCTTGCGATCCTTTTACCAAAATTAAATCGCCCGAGTTTATTCTGTCCTGCGCAAATTTTTTCGCTTCTTCGGCGGACGGAAAGTTAAAAATATCATCCGACGCCATGCCCGCCTCGGTCGCGCCTCGTTTAATGTCGCGCGCTCGCTCGCCGACGGTTATTAA
>JBAYGB010000109.1:0-3452 GCA_041666885.1 Patescibacteria group bacterium
AACATTTTTTTTAGTCATATTTTTATAATCAGTTGTCATTCCCGCGAAAGCGGGAATGACAGTTTAACTTAATTTTGTAATTTAAAATGTTTTACTTTAAATTATTATCTTTAATAAATTTTTGCGCTTCCGCCAGCATTGTCATATCCAAAGCGAGGGCTTTGTCAATTTCCGCCAACGCCATTGGTTTATTTCCCAAAGCAACATAAGCGGCGGCTAAACGCGCGTGCCAAACGGCCGTTTGCGCCGGATTACTCACAATTAATAAATTGTAATACTCAACTACTTTTTGATAATTTTTATCTTGGGCGAAAATGTCTATCAAATATAGAACATTTTTTTCCGATTGTAAATCGGGACCGATTTTTAATCCGGTTTCCAATTCAGCTATGCCTTCGTTTTTATTGTCGGCCAAAATATAAGCCAAACCCAAAAACCAGTGCGGCTGACCCAAATCAGGACTTAAGACTACCGCCTCTTTCAAGGCATCGGTCGCGGCGGTAAAATTTTTCCGATATAAATACGCCTTGCCCAATAAAAAATAAATTTCCTGCTTGCGGGGGGCGATATTTTTCGCGAGTTCCAATAATATCTGCGCTTGTTTGAAATATTCCGGATTCGTGTACTCTCCGAGCGCCAAATATGTTTGTCCGGCCCAAACCGGATAAAGATAACTTTGCGGATATTCGGCCGCCGCTTGTTCCAAAACTGACGCGATTTGCAAACCCGCCGCTTTAATTTCATCGCCGTCGCTTATTTTTTCTCCCTTGCTCATCGTGTCCAGCGTAGCGGCGGCGAAAATCGCGCTTTCGGAATTTAAGTAAGCGGAGATGTTTAAAGAACGCTGTACATTCGCCGCCCATTTTTGCGTATTGCCGTAATAACGTCCGGCGTCTTCGGAAATTTCCAAATAATAGGAAGCGCGCAACGGCAAATAATGAAATTTATACAAAGAAACAATCAATATTAAAGCAATAAAAAATAATGAGGGGGCGGAAAATAAATAACGCCGCGCGGGCAAAATTTTCGCTTCCGCATAAGGATAAAAATTAACGGACAAAAAAGCCAGCGCCGCAAAAAACATCAATAAAGAATTGAAAGTTTCAAACAAAAATAAATTTTGCGTAAAATAAGCAATCAGCCCGCAAACTAAAATCAAACGCGCGCCGGTATCCGAATTGCTTAAAACCCCTGGCGACTGTTTGCGATTAAAAATTAAAGCGCCGGCTAAAATAAAAATCGCTAAATAGCTGATCGCGCCGATAACGCCCGCGGCATCGGCCACTTCCAAAAAAAAGTTATGCGGTTTGTCCCAGACCGTCTCATTTGAACCATAGCGCAAAAATCGGGGGTTGTAATATTTATTAAAAATTACGTCATAATTCCCCCAGCCCGTGCCCAAAATCGGGCTTTGTTTAAAACCCTCAACCGCGATTTGCCAAGCCATAAAGCGCGTACTCGCGGTTTCTGAACCGAGATAAGCGGAAATATTTATCAGATTGGCCAACTGAGGCGCTTTGGCGCGCAGAGATTTGTTGGCCGAGAAAAAAAACAAACCGGCGCCGGTGAGGAAAAATAAAATAAGCAAACCGGCGACCGTAAGCTTATACTTTCTGCCTGCTAACATAACCAATGCTAAAATTAAGCCGCTTAAAACGCTGACGGCCATGCCCGCCAACGCTCCGCGAATGCTCGTTAAAAATAACACTGATAATTCCACTATGCCCAAAATAAAAAACAGCCATTTTATCTTTTTACTTCCGGCCGATAAAAATAAATAGGCCGATAAAAAAACGGGTAAAATCAAATAAGCGGCTAAAAAAGCCGGATTGCCGATAATGCCGGAAAATCTCCCGCCGATATCTCCGCGCAAGGAAACCGGCAAATAATTTTGAAAAACAGCGGTTAAACTGATAACTAAAGCGACTGCCGATAAAGCTGTTAAATATTTTTGCCACTCTTTTTTTTCCCGCAAAAGGTTAATCAACAGCCAATAAAAAACACCGCCATGCAGCCACAGCATTACCCCTTGCGCCCGCGCCTGATTGCCAAAAAAACTGTTGGTAAAATTCACGCCGGTAATGGAAGTCAATATTAAAACGGCTAAAAAAATAAAAATCGACCAGTCAAGCCAATTTAATTTTTTTAAAATAAATTTATTTTGCCGGTCGGCTAATAAAATTAAAAATAAAAGTAGCAAGATTTCAATAATAATTTGAAAAAAAATAACTTTGCCGAATTGCCAGGGAAACATCGTAAACGGCGTAAAAATTAACGGCAATAATAATATCGCGTATAAGCCGTATTTAATTATTCTTTGTAATAGTTTCATAATATTGACATAACACATATCACATAACATGTAACATCACTGCATTACTCCGAAAAGCATCGCGCCAATTTCATCGGCTAAACTAATTAAATACCTATAATCTTTTTCCTGCATATAATTCTCAGTAAAAGCAAAATATAAAAGATACTTTGATTCTTTTAAGGATCCGTAAGATATTTCTAAAAAATTTTTGTATACTTTGCACTCATTGCCGCGTCTACGAGCAAAACCTTCTATATAATTTAGAATAACTGACAAGGCGGCTCTGCGTAATTGTGACGTAACACCATACAGTTCTTCTTTGGGAAACACTTTGGATATTTTATATACACCATGAACATAGTCATCCATCTTTAATTTAAGTTTGTCATGATATTGCTGCACCATAATTACCTTCTCTGTTATAATTAATTTGTTATGTGTTTTATGTTATGTGTTACGTGTTGTATCGCATTATCATCTTACTAAAATTATCGCTAAAAAACAACCCCGCCCCGCATTGCTGCGGGACGGGATGTTTTTTTGTCGCTGTCATTAACAGCCATTATCAACCTAAAAAACTATTGACATCAAACCTTAGTAGGTAATCGTCTTATAGCCCAAAGGCAATAAGGTGTCGTTGCCAACGATAGTAGTGGTTACACCGTCAGACCAGCCGATACCAAACGCGCCAACGCCGCCAAGAGTGCTCTTGGTAACATGGTAGTTCGGAATGGTGATTGACAAGCTATTGGTGGCAACAGCCGGCGTAGTATCCAAGGTAACATAGAAGGTCTTGGATGAGTTCGCGGAAATTTCCACATCAGTCATACCGGCATTATCAATGTTGGTATTACTGTAGCTGTAAGCCGTGCCGCTCGCCATACTCGTACCTTTAAAGGTCGTAGTTCCTAACGCCGTAGTGCTAGTAGAATCTTTGTAGATAGACAAAGTTCTGTCAGTACCGGCGGTGTTGGAGATAGTACCGGATAAGCTAAAGTTTAAGTATTTAACCGTAGCTGAATATCCGCCGCTATTGGCGGTGTTAGTAATTGTGAATTTGGCAATGTTTTGATCTGCTCGCGCGCTATTCAAACCAGATGGAGTATCAGTAGCCCAGGCAATATTCAGTTTCGCGCGA
>JBAYGB010000110.1:0-3406 GCA_041666885.1 Patescibacteria group bacterium
GGCGGTCAAACTGGCGCCCATAACTTCCCGCGATCATTTGCGCGGTAATTTAGCCGCGCCGATCGTTGTTGTTGAATTTGCCGATTTGGAATGTCCTTATTGCAAAGAGTTTCACGCGACATTAAAAAGAATCGTTAATGAATACCCCGGCAAAGTAGCTTGGATTTACCGCCATTATCCGGTTGACTCTTTGCATGCAAAGGCGCGCAAAGAAGCCGAGGCCGCCGAGTGCGCGGCCGAACTCGGCGGAAACGAAAAATTTTGGCAATATATTGATTTTGTTTTTTCAGTTACGTCGTCAAACGACGGGTTGGACGCCAAGCAATTGCCCGAAATCGCTACCGCTATCGGACTCAACCGCGAAAAATTTTCTGCTTGTCTGACTTCGGGAAAATATGCCGCTAAAATTGAAAACGATTTAGAGCAGGCTTTAATCGCGATTGGCGACGGCCGGCAAGGCACGCCGTACTCGGTGGTAATCGTCGCCGGCAAAACCATTCCTGTTTCCGGCGTGCCCGCCTATGAACAGCTAAAAACGGCGATCGATTCCATTCTTGGGGCAATTAAATAAAAAAATATTTTTTTTCGTGCCGCAAAAATAAAATTGTGCTATACTGAAATATAAGTTTTTAATTAATAAGATGTCATTCTCGCGAAAGCGGGAATCTAAAAATATTAAGAGATTCCCGCTTTCGCGGGAATGACAAACACTATATGGAAAACAATAAAATCTCGCAAGCCAGTTTGATTTTGGGCGCCTGCCTTATCGTCAGCGCGTTAATCGGCGCGGTCGCCTTTTATAAAGTACGCAGTCTAGACAACGCGCTCTCAGTTACCGGTTCGGCCAAAAAACAAATAACGGCCGATGTCGCCAAATGGTCCGGCAGTTTTTCGCGCATTGTCACGGTTGATAATATTAAAGGCGGCTACGCGCAAATGGAACAGGATTTAAAAGCGGTAAAAAAATTTTTTACCGGCAAAGGCATTGAGGAAAAAGATTTGGTCATCTCCCCTGTTTTTATGAACGAGCAGTATAAATATAACGCGACCGGCGATGCGCCGCGCGAATATATGTTACAGCAAACAGTTGAAATTCAATCATCCGACGTGGTAAAAATAACCGATCTCGCAAAAAATACGGAAGAAATCATCCGCAACGGCGTTATTTTTTCACCGATGTCACCGGAATATTATTATTCAAAATTACCCGAAGCGCGCATTGATTTATTGGGCGAAGCGGTAAAAGACGCGCGCGCCCGCGCGGATAAAATCGCTGAGAGTAGCGGCAAGAAAGTCGGCGCGGTTAAATCGGTAAGCGTGGGGGTAACGCAAGTGACGCCCGTAAATTCTACCGATATTACCGATTATGGCACGTACGATACTTCCAAAATTGATAAAGAAGTGATGATTACGGTTAAGGCGGCGTTTAGTCTTAAATAACAGTAATCAAACAATAACTTAACGGAAATTTTTTAGAAAAAGAAAAACCGTCAGATCTACGAATAGACCTGGCGGTTTATTTATTAGGCAGCGATTTTTTCATTCAACTGCGAAATTCTGTCAGCGGCCGCGCGTAAAACATTTTTTACGCGCGGTTCTGATATGAAAGGAACTAACCATTGCGCGGGGACAAAAGAACGTCCTCCAAATCCATGCGTTTGCATCCATGAATTAGTTCCGGGAACACAATTGCCAGCGGTGCGAGAATCGCACATGAAAATCAGAAACGAACGATCTTCGGGAATTAATACTTTGAGAATGTCTTTGTTCTGTCGTTCTAATTCCCGCTGTTTTTTCCACGCTCGGACGGCCATTTTAATTGCATCTTTCACGTCTCGATAACAATTGTTACTGTAGACATGAAATGTCCGGTTATTTGATTTCAGTAAATATTGCTTTTTCCCCTCAACATCCCATCCTGTTTGGATGGAAATTCCATGGATATTTTGTTCTTCTTTAACATCAAGAAGCAGTTCAACGCCATCAGTTTTGTCTGGAACGAGGCGTTCATCCACTACTAACAGTGCATCACGGAAACATCCAAACTCACCACTGTTTACTTTGTCCAATACCCAAGCAATTTTCGCTTTGGAATTCAAATTCAACAAAGCTTTGAGTCCACGACAAGTTATTAATGTTCCGTTTTGATTGTTAAACGGTGATAACTTGTCAAAGGACGTTCCGTTTTTATACGCAATTGATTGTACTACGAGTTTCAATGTGATAGCAGCGGCTTTTTTTGCCGCTTTGCCGACAGACCGTTCTTTGCCAGACAACACATGCGCAAGCCCATTCCATGAAACACGTAGACCATAGGGACGTAATATACCATTGGCTCGTGAACGAACTTTCATGATTCGTCGGACAAACCGCTGGGGGCTGGGGTTATTTTTCGCAACCACCCATAGGTTTGCTATAGTGTAGGGGCTATTCATGCCCCGGCCCGACTGGGTTTTTTGGATGAAACGAATAATACTCTTCATCCGAGCGGCCGCTTTAATCCAACCGCAAAAACGAACTGTTTCCTTAAATACATCCCAATTACCATATTGACGATTGTAAGGAGATTTAGGGAACGGAATATACGGAGCGTAAGACGTAAAATTGTATTCCAGGTTTTCGCCACTCGTCCATTCAAATTCATGGAGAGCCTCTTCTACCAACAATGAAATCCCATGACGGTTCCAGCTGGTACGATTACGGAGTGCCCTGATAGCGGCCTCATTTTTTATGGCTTCCGTATTATCCTTTTTCCAATTTATAATTTCGTGCTGTAATTCTTTTACTAACATCGGATCTTGTCTCATTTTATTTCTCCTGTTATGAGCGTTTATTTTTTTGCTAGTCTGTCGCCTGAATTACAGAGTAGCAAACAGAAGACAATATAATTATCATCTATCTACTACTCTGTAAAATATGAAATTTTAATGATCAATTTTATAAAATAAGTATAGCACATTTAAAATGATATGTCAAGCTTTTTGTATGAAGTATGGCTAACAAGTGATATTTTTTAGCTAAAATTAAAGAAATTTTTAGAAAAAGAAAAAAGCCGGTCTCTTGCGAGGTCGGCTTTAAAATTATCTGGAGTGTAGTTTAGTCTTCTATACCACACTCCTCTCTGTATTTTTGGTATTTTCTCTCCCTTACATCGGGAGGAAGAAGAAAATCCCAATCGTTCGCATGTCTTAGACGGACCGACGAGGAGTCCTTCCTTCCTATCATATCTAGGATATTACTAGAAAGTTCCCCATCGTTTGACCCAGGAAAATAATCTCTGAAGTTCTGAATCAACCCATCTACTCGACTCTCATATTCCTGATTTTCAGGATTAAAGTCGAGTATAAATTCAACCAACTTATGGATAAAATCCATAGTTGGTTTTTCATAAGGGGAGGTAGTATAA
>JBAYGB010000111.1:0-3349 GCA_041666885.1 Patescibacteria group bacterium
GGCGGCAAACGGAGTAAACACTTTAGACTCTCTTTCCGCACACAGCTGGAAAGTTTTTTATCCTGAAAATAATGGGCGCGAAGGATTGTTTATAGTAATCCAGTCTTTGAGCGTAAAATATTTTGGAGCGCATCCATGGTCGCTTAGGGTTGTGTCTGGCATTTTTGGAGTCCTCACTGTTCTCGGGCTTTTCTTTTTAACAAAGCTTCTTTTTGGATACAGACTCGCGCTTCTTGCAAGCTATTTGATATCCATAAGTTTCTGGCCTGTTAATTTTTCGCGCATAGGATTTAGGGCTGCGATGCTTCCATTTATTCTTGTGTGGACTTTTTACTTTTTGTGGAAAGGAATGCAAAGCAGAAGCAAAATACTTTTGTTTTTATCCGGAATAGTTTATGGAATAGGATTCAATACATATATTTCATGGCGCGTGTCTCCACTGCTTCTTGGAATTTTATTCCTGGCGTTTCTATTTAACAAAGATTGGAATAAAAAGTATGTAATTAAATCAGGATTAATATTTCTCGCTGGAACTTTAATAATTATGGCTCCGCTCGCCTATTACTATATTCAAAACCCTGCTGATTTTATGGGACGAGCCGCGCAGGTTTCAATTTTTAATTCCACCTCTCCAATAAAAGCTCTTGGCGAATCAATAGTAAAAACGCTTGGAATGTTTAATGTGTACGGCGATGGAAACTGGAGGCATAATTTTTCTGGAAGACCGGAACTTTTCTGGCCAATAGGAATAGGATTTTTGGTTGGACTTATTGTTACTTTTCGGCATTTATTCTCGCAAAAAAACTTTTTTCTGATTGCGTGGTTTTTTGTAATGCTTCTGCCGAACTTTCTTGCTCCGGAAGGAGCTCCTCACGCATTGCGCGCGCTTGGCGCGATGCCGGCTGTTTTTATAATATCCGCGATCGGGCTTGGATGGATTTATAAATTTATACAGAAAAAACTTGATTCGGAAGCTTCAAAACCACAAAATTCAAAATATATAAATCAAATCGGCCGAATTAAAAAAGAACTTGCTCTTCTTGCGATATTATTGCTTGTTTTTACTGGGGTTTGGGAATACAAAACTTATTTTATTGTCTGGGCAAATAAAATGGAGGTTTACGGAAATTTTGAACAAAGGCTTACTGATATTGGAAATTATCTGAACAATCTGCCGAATGAGACAAACAAATATGTTGTTGTAAACGAAACAGGCACAATTGTAAAAGGCGTTTCCATACAAGCCCAGCCGATAATGTTTTTGGCTTACGATAAGAATATAAACTATTTAAATCCGGATGATATTTCAAATATACCTAGCAATCTTTCCAACACGATTATTATCCCAACAAAATCAGATCCGGAAATATTAAATTTATTAAAGCAAAAATATCCGCTTTCTCGAGAAGTGGATTTTATAACTTTTAAAGCAATAAAAATTCCAGCACCCTTCACTAAATAAATCTGACACATAATATGCGAAAGCAAATTATAGGGCAGATTTTAGGAAATAGAAAATTAAAATAATAAATAAATATGAAAAGACTTAAAAAGAATCTGCCGTATTTTATACTGGCTGGAATCATAATGTCCGTGTCGCTTGCGTTGTGCGTTTTATCTGTTATGGGAGACGCAGTTACAAACGACGAATCCCCGCATATATTCGCCGGATATTCGTATCTGACGCAAAGAGATATGCGAATTAATCCTGAACACCCTACAATGATAAAAGACATATCCGCGATTCCTTTGCTTTTCCAAGATATTAATTTTGATAAAAATCATCCTTCATGGAAAAACGATATAAACGGGCAATGGTCCGGCGGAGCGCATTTTCTTTATGAAAGCGGAAACGATCCAGACAAAATAGCTTTTAGCGCGCGCATGGCCGTGCTTTTTGTTTTTATTGCTCTTTGCTTTTTTGTTTTCTGGTGGGGAAGAAAAAAATACGGCAACTGGGGAGGATTTCTAGCGCTAACTCTGGTTGCGCTTTCTCCAAATATAATCGCCCACGCAAGATATGTTACAACAGATATTGGAGCAGCTTTTGCCTTTATTCTTGGAACATTCTTTTTTGTTAAATATGTTTCAAAGCCGACTCTTTCAAACTTAATAATCGCCGGCGTCGCATTCGGGCTTGCCCAGCTGTTTAAATTTTCGCTTTTTTTGCTTATACCGCTTTATGTTTTTACTTTTGCTGGACACATTGTCGCGAAAAATTATTCTGCGTGGAAAGAGATTGGAAAAAACAAAAAGGCCAAGTTTTTATGGACAAGGTTTTTAAAATTCGCAAAACCGCTTGTTGTTATATTCGTAGTCGGATATTTGGTTATATGGCCGTTTTATCAGTACCATGTATGGAATTATCCAGTTGAACGACAAAAAGCAGATACCGAATACACAATGAGATCGTTCCCCGTTCGTCCGCTTGCCAATGGAGTTGTATGGATGTCGGATAAACCTGTTTTAAGGGCATACGCGCAATATTTTGAAGGACTTCTGATGGTTTTTCAGCGCACCGGCGGAGGAAACACAACTTACTTCATGGGAGAGGTTTCTTCAACCGCGTGGAAAACATATTTCCCAATAGTTTATATTCTAAAAGAGCCGATTCCGATACTTATTTTAGTTTTCTTTTCTATGATTCTCGGGCTTGTTTCTTTAATCAGAAATTCAATCGCTCTTGGAAAATTTAAAAAGATTTGGGGAGGATTGTTGGAATGGGTTTCTAAAAACTTTGCTGAATTTGTATGGATAAGTTTTATAGCATTGTACTGGGCATCAAGCATAAGCGGGAATTTAAATATAGGGGTTAGGCATGTTCTTCCAACTTTTCCGTTTATATACCTTTTGGTTTCCGGAAAAGTATCGGATTGGATCGCAAACAAAAAAGGAGCGTTCGACAAGCCAAGCAAAACTTTTATTCTTGCAATATTAATGATTCTTTTGGTCAGAGAAACTACATCAATATTCCCAAACTACCTCGCATACTTTAATCAAATTGTGGGAGGACCGGCCAATGGATACAAATATGTCGCCGATTCAAATCTTGATTGGGGGCAGGATTTAAGGCGTCTTGCCGGATTCGTTGAGCAGAACGGGATTGATAAGATAAAACTGGATTATTTTGGAGGAGGAAGCCCAACATATTATCTCGGCAAAAAATATCAAAAAATGGACGCGGAAAATGTTTCGCTAAGACACGGATGGATTGCTGTTTCGGCAACTCTTATGCAAGGCGGAAGAGCTGTGGCGTCAAAAGGATATGATCAAAATACTACCTACTACAAATGGCTTGACAAATATGAGCCCGTCGCTAAAATTGGGTATTCAATATTTGTGTACAAAA
>JBAYGB010000112.1:0-3330 GCA_041666885.1 Patescibacteria group bacterium
CACCCGTTTTGACGCTCATTGGCGCGCGCGTGCCGTTTTCCAACATTTTTCCCGGTCCGACCGCGATTACTTCGCCTTGTTCCGGTCGTTCTTTATCGGCGGTGTCCGGCAATACCAAGCCGAACTTGGTCATTTCCTCTTTGGAAGAAGCTTTGACGACAACCTTGTCGTTGAGTGGTTTGATCTGCATAAGCTTAAAAGTTAATAAATAATCAGTTAATTGGCACTTTCAATAATAGAGTGCCAACTGTTTTTTGTCACTATATTTTAAAGAATCTCAAAAAAATTGTCAAGCTCGCTTATTTTTGATAAAATCAACATATAATTCCTAACTGTCATTGCCTTCTTTCTTTTGTCATCCCCGCGCAGGCGGGGATCTCAAATTTATTTTAAATATTGCTTTTTTCTATCTTAGATTCCCGCATTCGCGAGAATGACACTAAAACGGGAATGACATAAATAATATGCAATCCGAACTTCGCAAAGATTACCTATTAAATAAATACGTGATCATCGCGCCTTCCCGTTCCAAGCGGCCGCGTGATATTGTTGTCGCCGAATATGCGGGGACAACTCCGCGTACCAGCCAACCGTGTGTTTTTTGCCCAAAAAAAATAAACCAAAATAAGATAATTGATATCATCGGCGCCAAAGAAAACTGGCGAGTTTTGGCCTTGCCTAACGATTATCCGGCTGTAACGCTCAAAAATAAAAAAGCCTATGGCGCGCAAGAAGTGATTATTGATACGCCAAAGCACGGCGTGGAATTTGGCGAATTGAGCGAGCAGGAAATTTTAACGGTATTAAAAATGTATCAACGCCGCACGCTCGCTTTAAGCAAACTTAAAAATTTGGATTATATTTTAGTTTTAAAAAACAACGGCGCCAAAGCCGGCGCTTCTTTGGCGCACGCGCATTCGCAAGTGTTCGCGACTGATATCATTCCACCCGACGTGCAAGCGGAAATTACGGCGGCGATAAATTACCAAACCGAACATAAACGCAACGCCTACGCTGATATTATCAAAAAAGAAATAACCGGTCCGCGCAAAATTTACGCTGATAAATTAATCGTCGCTTTTTGCCCCTACGCGTCGCAATTCAATTATGAGGCTTGGATTTTACCGCGGCGGTTTGTTGATAATATTACGGAACTGAACGAAGAAGAATTAAAAGCGTTCGCCAAAGTTTTAAAGAAAATTTTAATGAAACTGCATAAACTAAATTTGGCTTACAACTTTTTTATGCACCAGGTGATTTCCGATTCCAACCAATATTTTTATGTAAAAATCCAGCCGCGCGGCGGCATCTGGGCCGGGGTGGAACTTGGTTCGGGGCTGGTAATAAATTCCATTGCGCCGGAAACGGCAGCGAAATTTTATCGGCAATAAAATTATTATCATAAAAAAAGGACGGCTCAATTGAGTCGTCTTTTTAGTTACGTAAAATATAAACTTTAGAGAAACTGTGCAGACACAAGCGTTTCACTGTCAACATATTCGTCTCCTCCTCCAGAATTTTCAAAAAGAGCAAAATAGAGCCAATTTTCATTTCCATGCACTATTCCTTCTTTTTCCACCAACTCTCCGGTTCTATTTTTAATTATTAATCTTACCTTTTTTCCAAAACATCTTTTCAATAAATTAGCTTTTTCCATATTCATCAGCATTTCTCCTTTCTCCTTGTCTAAAAAGAACTTTTTATTTTTTTGAAAATCATTAAATTCTTTACTATCCACCAAACCACGCCCGCGCTTTCCATTTCTTGGCTGATTTTATCAACCAACTCCGTGTCAAAATTAAAACCTAACTCCTTAAATTTTTCTATCCAAAACCGATGCGGCTGTTCGTTAATGTGTCCGATGGAACGCGGCCCCTGTCCCGGAGTCGCGGCGGTAAAAATAATTATGTCGGAGACAGCCATTAAAGTTTTGATTAAAATATCACTACATTCCGGCGGCAAATGTTCCGCCACCTCAATACATAAAGCCAAATCAAATTTTTTTGTTAAAATCAGCGGCTCGCACAAATCATGCAATTTTACCTTATCACCGACAAGCGAAGCGGCCAGCGCCGCGGGCGAACCGTCGTAACCCAAAATTTCCACGCCTCTTTTTTCAAACTCCGCCAGATAAATCCCACAGCCGCAGCCGATATCAACGACCGAACGCGGCGCAAAATATTTAATTAAAATACCAGCCACGACTTTGGCTGATGATGCTTCAAATTTTATAGTATTTTTAAAAAAACGAGAATCGTAAATGTTAGTGGCAACGGACATAACTATTTCAAAATCAAAATTATACCAAATTATACCAAACCAACGCCAAAGTCCAAAAACTTAATTTTTAACATTTGAATTTTAGATTTGGTTTGGAATAATTTGGATTTTGGAATAATTTTAGTTTGATAAAATTTAATAAAATATTATACTAAGCAATAATCTTTTCTACTCCCTTTAACAATTTGCTTTCTATCGCAAAATAATTCCACGAACTTTTGATTGCATACCAGGTTTGCGCTTCAAACCGGTGAAAGTCGCTTCCGCCGGACATAATCAGTTTTTGTTCACTCGCCATCGCTTGCAAATAACTAACACCCTCCCAGGAATGGTGCGGCGAAAGAACTTCCAAACCGTCCAAACCCAGCGCTTTTAACTGCCGCACGGTTTTTTCTTCCACCCAGCGGAACAGGCAGGGATGAGCGAGTACCAGCTGACCGCCGGCTCGCTTTTTTATTTTTAAAACCCGCGTGATGTTGATATAACTTTCGTGCAGGCGGGTTTTGTCGGGCTTGCGAAAATAATTGCGGATGATTTCCGTCTCCAAAATATTTTTCTTGCCCAATTCTTTTTGAATCCTCGCCTTGTTTAATTTGCGAAAACTGTCCACGACATGGTTAATCGGCGCATAATGATTTTGATTATCCAACAAAGCGTCAATATCCAGCGTATACCCTTTTTTTACCAAATTTTCCAGCGCCCGCCGAACGCTTGTCCGCCGTCGGTTCTGCGAATCGCGCAATAAATTATGCAGTTCCGGATCGTCAATATCAAAATTATACCATAACAAATTTAAATGCTTTCGGCCCAGTGTCGCGTAAAGTTCAATACCGGGAATGGCTTTGATTTTCAATTGCCGGCAAGCGCGCGCGAATTCCTCCTGACCGCTGACAGTATTATGGTCGGTTAAACTCGCGACTTTTACTCCCCGCGTTTGACAGGTTTTCGCCACTTCGCTCGGCGTTAAGTAGCCGTCGGAACAGGTGGAATGAAGTTGTAAATCAATAAGCATAATAATAAATTTTTAATTTTAATTTTTCTGTCATTCCC
>JBAYGB010000113.1:0-3312 GCA_041666885.1 Patescibacteria group bacterium
AAGTTTTGGCAATTCATTTTCAAATTCAACATCTACGACCGCGCCGATGATTTGTTTGATTTTTCCTGTATTCATAGAATTATTTTTACTCTGTCATTGCGAGAAGCCCCGAGCCGCTCGGGGCGACGAAGCAATCCCATTTTTATTTTGTAAATCACGGGATTGCTTCGTCGTCGCAAGCTCCTCCTCGCAATGACAAAAATTTTAACTTTATAACTTTTTACTTATAATTCTTAACTTTGCAACGCCGCCGCGCCGCCCGCGATTTCCGCTATTTCTCTGGTAATATTCGCCTGCCGCGCTTTGTTGTAAGTTAAGGTTAAATCGTCAATCATATCGTTTGCCGCATCCGACGCATTGCGCATCGCGACCATCCGCGCGCTGTGTTCCGACGCGTTTGATTCCAGCATCGCCTGAAACATTTGCACTTCCAGCAGACGCGGAATCATTTCGTCCAAAACTTCTTTCGCGTCCGGTTCAAATAAGTATTCCTGATTCGCAAAATATTTCTCCTGTTTTTCCGCAATAATTTCTTTGGTCATAGCGACATTGCTTTCTTTTCCTATTACTCCCAAATTATCTTCCGCTTTTAAATCAACCGGCAGAAGCTGCTTCACGCGCGGCACCTGTTTTATCGCCGACACAAAATCGGTATAAGCTAACATTATTTTATCATAACGTCCGTTTAAATAATCGGCTACTGCCATTTTGGCTACCGGTAAAACTTCCGCGATTTCCGTTACGATGTCCGGTTTGTCAAACTCGGCCGCCAGATTATACCCAAAACGCCGATGCACCACCGCGCCTTTTTTCCCCAAAATGACAAATTCGGTTTCGGCATTTTCATGCTTGTCAATTGATCTAATGGCTTTGTTGATAACGCCGGCATTAAAACCGCCGCACAATCCGCGGTTGGAAGCGATTAAAATTATACCGACCTTTTTTACCGTCTCGCGGGGATTTAACAATTCATGCAGCTGCTGATTTTTTTCCGCCATTTTCGCCAGGTTCATTACCGTCAGCCAGCTTAAATTCGCGTAACTGCGTGTTTTTAGCACCGCTTCAATCGCGCGACGCATTTTGGCCGCGGAAACAAGCTCCATCGCTTTGGTGACTTTTTTGGTGCTTTTAACGGATTTTATTCGTCTGATTATATCTCGAGTATTCGCCATAGAAATTAGTAACTCGTAATTCTTAATTCTTAATTACATAGTCCACTTCCTGTTTGTATTCCTCCACCATTTTTTTAATCTTTTCAATTAATTTATCATCCAGTTCTTTTTTATCTTTAATTTCATCAATCACTTCGCGCGCGCTCATATCCGCGTATTTATATAAACCTTGTTCAAACTCGCGAATTTTTTCCACCGGAATATTATCAAGCAAACCTTCGTTCACGGCGTAAAAAATAACTACCTGTTTTTCAACGGCAACCGCCGCGTATTGTTCCTGCTTGAAAATTTCCGTAATGCGTTTGCCGCGTTCCAATTTCTGTTTGGTTTCTGAATCCAAATCCGAACCAAATTGCGCGAAAGCCGCCAGTTCGCGATATTGTGCAAAGTCCAGTTTCATTTTGCCCGCCACTTTTTTCATCGCTTTAATCTGCGCGCTACTGCCGACACGCGATACGGAAATACCGACGTTTAATGCCGGACGGATGCCCTGATAAAACAAATCGGTTTCCAAAAATATCTGGCCGTCGGTAATGGAAATAACGTTCGTCGGAATGTAAGCGGACACATCGCCGGCTTGCGTTTCAATAATCGGCAGAGCGGTTAATGAGCCGCCGCCATTATCTTTACTTAATTTTGCCGCGCGTTCAAGTAAACGGGAATGTAAGTAAAACACATCACCCGGATAAGCCTCGCGGCCCGGCGGACGGCGCAGTAATAATGAAATCTGGCGATAAGCAACGGCGTGTTTAGATAAATCATCGTAAACAACTAAAACATCTTCGCCTTTATCCATAAAATATTCGCCCATGGCGCACCCGGCGTAAGGCGCGATGTAGGATAGCGACGCCGGTGTTGACGCGCCCGCGAGCACTATTGTGGTATATTCCATTGCTCCGTTTTTTTCCAGTTCCGCCACAATGCGCGCGATTTTGCTTTCTTTCTGTCCAATCGCGACATAAATACATTTCATCCCCTGCCCTTTTTGGTTGATAATCGCGTCAATCGCGATTGCGGTTTTTCCGGTTTGGCGGTCGCCAATGATTAATTCGCGCTGGCCGCGGCCGATCGGAATCATCGCGTCAATCGCTTTAATGCCGGTTTGTACCGGTTGTTTTACCGATTCGCGCGCGATAACGCCCGGCGCGATTTTTTCCACCGGATAAAATTTATCCGACTTGATATCGCCTTTACCGTCCAATGCTTGCCCCAGCGGATTAACCACACGCCCGACTACCGCCTCGCCGACCGGAACCTGCAAAATTTTACCGGTGCATTTTACCGTATCGCCTTCTTTTATTTTTAAATAATCGCCCAAAATAATCGCACCGACCGTATCTTCTTCCAAATTTAGCGCCACGCCAAAAACGGATTCGTTAGAATTCGTGATAAACTCAAGCATTTCGGCGGACATTACTTCCGACAAACCGCTGATTCTAGCTATGCCGTCCCCAACTTCCACGACTTTACCGGTATGTTCCACTTTTATCTCGCTTTGGAAATCGTTGATTTGCTGTTTAAGTTGTTCAATGATAAAATCTTTGGTTTTCATATGTCTATATATTCAAGTTTTTTTTGCTCCCCTCCTCAATTAAGGAAAGGAGCAAAAAAATGTTTATTAATTATGAACTTAATTTATTTTTTAAACTTTGTAATTGATTTTTAATACTGCCGTCAATCATTATATCGCCGACTTTGGCCGTAAATCCGCCTAAAATATTTTTATCAATACTGTTTTCTAATTTTACTTCCTTCGCCGCTGCCAATTTTACAACATAACCATTTAACAATTTTATAACTTCCGGACTTAATTCGCGCGCGCTGGTTAATTCGCCCTCAACTATTCCCCGCTCTTGATTCCAAATTTTTTCAAACTCCGCGATAATTTTTCCCGCCTTGTTTAAATTTCGCCGCGCCGCCAATATTTTTACAAAGTTTTTCAACGCAACTTTAATATCCGCTTCGCTTTCAATTTCAGCTAAGGATTCGTACAAGCTTTGAGCGTATTTTTTAGGCGTAATCTTCATAGTTGGATATTAGATATTGGATAACTGTTATTTTTTCATCTCTTTCACCGTCTCTTCAATTAACTTTTTATCATCATCTTCTGTCATTTTTTTACTTAAAACTTTCTCCACCG
>JBAYGB010000114.1:0-3300 GCA_041666885.1 Patescibacteria group bacterium
GCAGCAAAGAAACAGAATTTTAGTTACCACCTTGACCAAGCGAATGGCGGAAGAATTAGCCAATTACTTGGCGCAGAATGGAATAAAAGTGGAATATTTGCATAGTGAAATTGATACTTTGGAACGAGTGGAAGTGATAAAGCGCCTGCGAACCGGAAAAATTGACGTCATCGTTGGCATAAATTTACTGCGCGAAGGTTTGGATTTGCCGGAAGTGGGTTTGGTCGCGATTTTGGACGCGGACAAAGAAGGATTTTTACGCAACGAACGCAGTTTAATCCAAACTATCGGCCGCGCCGCGAGAAATATTGACAGCCGGGTTATTTTTTACGCGGATAAAATGACTGTCAGCATGAAACTGGCGATTAAAGAAACCGAGCGGCGGCGCCGGATTCAAACGGCATACAACCAAGAACATGGAATTACGCCAAAATCAATCGGCAGGGAAGTCAGAAATAAGAAACCGGAAGTAAAAAGCAAGGAAGAAAAAGAATCGGAAGAGGAAGACATTTTAATTTTGGAAAAAGAAATGCAAGCGGCGGCGGAGGAATTGGACTTTGAAAAAGCGATAAAGTTGAGAGACAAAATACAAAAGTTAAAAGTAAAAAGTTAAAAATCTTGTCATTGCGAGAAGTCCCGAGCCGCTCGGGATGACGAAGCAATCCCGTGTTTAACACGCCAATATCGGGATTGCCACGCTTCATCCCGCAAGATGCGGTATTCGCTCGCAATGACAACATAGATTTTGTGGCGTTCGTGTTCATTTGATAATATATAAAACCGTAGGAAATGTTCGTATTAAAGGTTCGCAAATGATGTAAATATAAATAAATTATTTGAACATAAAAAAAGCTCCTCTTGTATGGTTGGGTTATACAGAGGAGCGCGCGGTTCATGAGGGAAGGGAACCGCGCAAATGGGTATTCTAAATGCGTCATAGACGCATTGTTGTAAAAAGTGCGCCAGTAGTCAGCTGACGCCAGTGAATGGGGTTTTTAGGTCCCCAGGGTTGAGGGCAATTTAAAATTAAAGAACTATTTAATTCTAAGGATAACAAAAGATATTTTTTTTGTCAATAGAAATTTAACAGGACTCAAAACATTAAAATTTAATTTAAAAAATATGCAGAGTAAATACATCGAAGTTCGCGGGGCGCGCGAACACCCCACATCAAACCCGAAGTAGAACTATAAATTTTGCAGTTCAATTCTCGGAAACGCCTGCGGCTTGTTTTGTTGAATAGCAAAATTTATTTAGAGGTTTGTTGAGGGGCGAGACTCAAAATTATAAAGTTTAATTTTTTTATTTATGTCCAATAAATACATCGAAGTTCGCGGGGCGCGCGAACATAATTTAAAGAATGTAAACGTTGATATTCCGATTGATAAACTAACGGTTATTACCGGTTTGTCCGGTTCAGGAAAATCAACACTTGCCTTTGACACGATTTACGCCGAAGGCCAGCGCCGATATGTGGAAAGTTTGTCCGCTTACGCGCGGCAATTTTTGGGGTTAATGAACAAACCGGACGTGGATAGTATTCACGGCCTGTCGCCCGCGATTTCCATTGAACAAAAAACCACGCACCATAATCCGCGTTCCACCGTCGCGACCGTGACGGAAATCTATGATTATCTGCGCCTGTTGTTCGCGCGCGTCGGCATCCCGCATTGCCCGAATTGCGGAGCGGAAATTAAGCCGCAGAGCGCGGAAGATATTGTCAAAATTTTATTGCTGAATAAAAAAGAAAGCAATCTGCAGATTTTAGCGCCGCTCGCGCGCGGCCGCAAAGGCGCGTACGAAGAAAAATTTAAAGAATTGCATAAAGCCGGTTACGTACGCGTGCGCGTGGACGGGGAAATTTTTGATTTGTCCGATTGGCAGGAAATAAAATTGGATAAGCAGAAGAAGCATAATATTGAAGTTATAATTGATCGTTTGGTTATTAAACAGATTGATAAAGATCAAATTACCCGTTTAACTTCCGCGGTGGAACAAGCCGGAGAATTAAGCGGAGGATTGGTAATGGTTTTGTCAGGAATGGAGGAAAAAATTTTTTCGCAAAAATTCGCTTGCGCGCAATGCGGCATCAGCTATGAAGAATTACAGCCGCGTTTATTCAGCTTTAATTCACCGTTCGGCGCTTGTCCGGCCTGCCACGGTTTGGGAGCGAAATTGGAGTTTGATCCGGATTTGGTCGTGCCGAATAAAGATTTAAGCTTAAACGAAGGCGCGATCAAACCTTGGAAAATGCAGCTATTGGAAGGCTATCGCGGACAGCTCGTACGCACCATCGCCAAAGCTTATGATTTCAGCATGGATACGCCCTGGAAAGATTTACCCGCCAATATCAAATATATTTTGCTTTACGGTTCGGAAGAAAAATTCAAATTTGATGTCCATTCCAAAACCTACGAGTCAAATTTTTCTTATTTGGGAATGTTTGAAGGCATAATCAAGCAAATGGAGCGGCATTATCGCCAAACCGAAAGCGAAGAGCGCAAGCGCGATATTGAAAAATATATGAGCAACAAAGCTTGCGCGGCCTGTAACGGCCAGCGTTTAAAGCCGGAAGCGCTAACCGTCACTATTAATAACACCAATATTTTTCAAACGACGGAAATGTCAATTGATAAAGCGCGCGATTTTTTCAATTCGTTGAAACTTACCGAGACCGAACAAAAAATTGCTAAACTGATTTTAAAAGAAATCAATAATCGATTGACTTTTTTGATTGACGTCGGTTTGAATTATTTGACGCTCGGGCGCGCGGCCGGCACTTTATCCGGCGGCGAAGCCCAGCGCATTCGCCTCGCGACGCAAATTGGCAGCGAACTGCGCGGCGTGCTTTATATTTTGGACGAGCCGTCAATCGGCCTGCATCAGCGCGACAACCAAAAATTAATCAACACTTTAAAGCGCTTGCGCGAACTCGGCAATACGGTGATTGTAGTGGAGCACGACGAGGAAACGATGTTAAGCGCGGATTATATTATTGATTTGGGCCCGGGCGCGGGCGTGCACGGCGGACAAATCGTAGCGGAAGGAACACCGGAACAGGTGAAAAAAAATGCCAAGTCCCTAACCGGCCAATATCTGGCGCATAAAATTGAAATTCCGCTGCCGCCGGAACGCCGCGCGCCCAAAGATTGGCTGGAAATCCGCGGCGCGAGCGAGCATAATTTAAAAAATATCAATGTGAAATTGCCGCTCGGCGTTTTTTCCTGCGTTACCGGCGTTTCCGGTTCGGGCAAATCAACTTTAATCAATGAAATTTTGTACAAAACTTTATTGAATAAA
>JBAYGB010000115.1:0-3297 GCA_041666885.1 Patescibacteria group bacterium
CTACCGTTAATCTTTCCCCGATCGGTTTCAAAAAATGAACCAAATTTACGCCATTAACATCAGCTATGGTTAGACCCAAATTTGAAACTTGTTCAAAAATCGCTTTTACTCTTTTTTTGTCCGCCAGCAGACTGTCATCTTCAAAAAAAATTCTGCTTACGCCTAAATCTTTCAGGCGAAAAATTTCTTCCATAACTCGATTGACAGACTTAAAGCGCAAATTGCCGATGGGACCAAAAGCTTCCGGATGCAATTTTTCATAGGAAACATGACAATACTCACAATGATAAGGGCAACCGCGAGATGTCATAACCGGGGCGCACCGATGTTTTTCTTTTGCGACCACCACGCCATGCGGTGATGCAATCTGATCGTACTTGTAAAACAATAGCTTTTCCCAAGCGGGAAAAGGCAATTGATCAAGCTTTGAATAAATATCATCGGGTTTTACCGGGTTCACTATCTGGCGGCCTTCTTTCTTATAAGCAACCCCGGAAATTCGTTCAAAACCGCCGGGCCATTCTTTGGCGATTTCAACAATGATGCGCTCGCCTTCGGTTAAACAAACGAGGTCGAAACTGCCGTTAAGAAAACGCGACCAAAGATTCCTGGCGTTGCCGCCGCCGGCGATAACCCAAATATCAGGATTCGCTTGTTTAATTTCGGCGGCTACTTCCAAAGCCATTCTGGTTTGAGAAGTGAAATTTGAACTGATGCCGACGATGTTGTATTTTCCGGCTAAAACAAAATCTCTGATTCGTTCAAGCGACATGCCGATTCTGGTCAAACCATTCACCTGCATTATTGACCGATAGAAGGTATCGGCCAAAGAATCATCTTTAGAACCGACCGTAGTATCCAAAATATCGGCTTCAAAACCGGCCGCTTCCAAAGCGCCGGCTAAATACAGCGGTCCGATAGAACCGTCAGGTCTGGGTGTCTCAATCGGCCACATTTGATTAGGCGGGTAAAGCAGTAAAACTTTAGGTTTTTCCATTGGACAAAACCTCCTTATTATTATTTAAAGAACGGATTTTATATTTTCATATTAATGGTAAATTACCCTTTATAGCTGGGTTTGTCAAATTTACCCGGAACAAAATACAAATTATCAACTCCGGCGACTGCGATGACTTTATTGTCTTTAATAAATTTATTCATCATCGAAGTAAAGTAATATTCGCCGGTTCGATGTTTAGTCGGCTGATAATTAAAAATATCGGCGCTAACGACCATTGCTCCGGCAACCACGAAATTAGAAGTCGGGTGTTTCGGTTTTTCTATCACTTCAATGATTCTGTTTCCTTCGGCTAAAGTGGCGACTGCCGACTGCTCCGGGATGTCGGCTCGCCGCGACAGCCAACTGAACTCATGGCTCAAACATTCTTTTATTTCTTTTTTTGTCACCGGTTCATCGCCCAAAACAATTAAAAACCGTTCCTTTTTTTTAAAATAGGGTTTGGTTAATTGCACTGCCGGACCGGTTCCATTTAGTTTATTTTGGATTACGTAATGAATTTTTTTACCTTTATACTTATTGCCCAAAAACATTTTTATCTGCTCTCCCTTATAGCCGATAACTACAATCACTTCTTTGACTGTTGAAGGAAAGGAGTCAAAAATATGATCCAAAAATGTTTTTCCCATCACCACTAACAGCGGTTTCGGCTTCGTCAAGGTGAGTGGCATCATTCTTTTACCGCGTCCGGCGGCTAAAATTACTGCTTTCATTGTTTGTAAAAATTAATAATATTTTGCGCGATATATTTTATTTCTTTTTCCTTAATCTGGGGGCATACCGGCAAGGATAAAATTTCTTGAGCGGCTTTTTCCGCCGCCGGAAAATCTCCCGTCTTATACCCTAAATCTTTATAAGCCGGTTGCAGATGAATCGGGATCGGATAGTGAATTAAAACCGAAATTCCTTTGTCTTGCAAATACTTTGCTAAAGCGTCGCGCCGGTTCGCTCTGATTACATACAAATGAAATACCGATTCCCCATTGGCGGAAATTTTCGGCGTAATAACCGGCGAATCTTTTAAAAGCGAAGTGTAGAGTTTGGCATTTTTGCGCCGTTGCTCGTTCCATTTATCAAGCTGTTTCAGTTTTGTCCGTAAAATAGCCGCTTGCAGTTCGTCCAGGCGGGAATTAAAACCGACAATTAAATGATGATATCTCTGCGTACTGCCATAAGCCCGCAACAATCTGATTTTTTGGTCTAGTTTTTTATCGTTAGTCACTATCGCTCCTCCGTCGCCATAGGCGCCCAAATTTTTACTGGGATGAAAACTGAAAGCCGCGATATCGCCCAAGTTGCCGGTTCTTATTCCTTGATATTTGGCGCCATGCGCTTGGCAGGCATCTTCAATAATTTTTAAATTATGTTTTTTAGCGATTTTTTTTATCGGTTCCATATCAACCGGCTGGCCGTATAAATGTACCGGGATAATCGCTTTGGTTTTGGCATTAATTTTTTCCGCTATTTTAGTTGCGTCAATATTGTAAGTTTTTTCGTCAATATCCACAAAAACGGGCTTGGCGCCGCACATAGAAATACATAGCGAACTGGCAATAAAAGAATTGGGAACGGTAATCACCTCATCACCCGGCCCGATGCCTAAGGCTTTCAGGGATAAAAACAAAGCGTCCGTTCCGGAAGCGACTCCCACGCAATATTTGGCGCGGCAAAATTTGGCGAATTCGCGTTCAAAATTTTCCACTTCTTCGCCCAGCAGAAAAATATTTTTATCAAGCACTTTTTGAATAGCGGAATCCAGCTCTTTTTTGTGATTTTGATACTGGCGCCGTAAATTAACAAATTCTATTTTCATAATTATAACTTGGCAATTTTATTTATTCGTCTTTGGTGCCGCCGCGCTTGAGTGAACTTGGCGGATAAAAACGCGGTGATTATTTTTTGGGCCATTTTAATATTCAAATGCCCCTGGCCTAAACAAATAACATTCAAGTTGACGTCTTCCACCGCTTCTCTCGCGGTAACAGTGTCAGTTATTACGGCCGCCCGCGCTCCCTTTATTTTGTTGGCCGCGACGCACATGCCGACGCCGCTGTGGCAGACAAGCAATCCGGTGGCTGATTTTTTCTTAACCACGGCCCGGGCGACTTGGGCGGCAAAATCCGGATAATCGTCTTGGGGTTGAAACTTTTTATTTCCCAAATCTTCAACTTGATAGTTCGCTTTTGTTAAAAAAAGTTTAAGCGCTTCTTTTAATTGCCAGCCGCCGTGGTCGGCGCCGATATAAATAATCCGCATATGATCATTTTTTAAAAACAAAA
>JBAYGB010000116.1:0-3277 GCA_041666885.1 Patescibacteria group bacterium
CAAAGCGCTTATACGGAACTGCTTTTTTTAAAAAAATATTTGCCGGATTTTGAAGAAATGGACGTGATTAATATTTTGGATGAATATGACAAGCGGGAGAGAAGATATGGACAGTAAAACAATTACGAATTAAGAATTATGAATTAAGAATTAAACAAGTCCAAATTCATTCGTCATTCTTAACCTGCCTGCCGGTAGGCAAGGTTCGCCATTTGTCATTAAGTACGCTGCTATGTTTAAACAAAATACAATTAACCAACATGCTCCTCTCGCCGACCGTTTGCGCCCGCTTGTTTTGGCTGATTTCGTCGGACAGGAAAAAATAGTCGGCGCGGGAAAAATTTTACGGCAGGCGATTGAACAGGATCGGGTGCCTTCTATTATTTTTTGGGGGCCGCCGGGTTGCGGCAAAACGACGCTCGCGCGCATCATCGCCAATATCACGCAGTCGGAATTCGTGCAATTAAGCGCGGTGGAAAGCGGCGTAAAAGATATTCGGCGGGAAGCGGAAACGGCGCGGCAAAAATTGGCGGACGGTAAAAAAACAATTGTTTTTATAGACGAAATCCATCGCTTTAACAAATCCCAGCAAGACGCGCTCCTGCCGCACGTGGAACGCGGTGTAATCACTTTGATCGGCGCGACCACGGAAAATCCTTCGTTTGAAGTTAATTCCGCGCTATTGTCGCGTTGCCGCGTTTTTGTGTTGGAAAAATTAACGGCTGCGGAAATCGCGGCGTTAATTGATCGGGCATTGTCGTTACAGCCGGAATTTAAAACAATTAAAATTGAAGCTGACGCGAAGAAATTTTTAACGGAAATGGCGGACGGAGATGCCAGGGTGGCATTAAATGCTTTGGAATTGGCGGCACGGACCTCACCCCCAACCCCTCTCCTTATCAAGGAGAGGGTGCCGAAGGCGGGTGAGGTTGTTATTACTAAAAATTTAATTGAAGATGCTTTACAGAAATCATTGATGTACGATAAATCCGGCGAAGAGCATTATAATATTATTTCCGCGTTGCATAAATCAATGCGCGGCGGAGACGCGGACGCGGCGCTTTATTGGTTAACGCGGATGTTAATCGGCGGGGAAGACCCGCTGTATATCGCGCGGCGTTTAATCCGTTTTGCCTCGGAAGATATCGGCATCGCCAACTCCTTAGCTCTGCCGCAAGCGGTCGCCGCGTATGACGCCTGCCACTATATCGGCATGCCGGAATGCGGTGTTAATTTGGCGCAGGCGGTTGTGTATATGGCAAAATCAAAAAAAAGTAACGTGTTGTACACGGCTTACGGTAAAGCAAGCGAAGACGTAAAAAATTACGGCGCCCTGCCGGTGCCTTTGCATATTCGCAACGCGCCGACAAAACTGATGAAAAATTTAAATTACGGCAAAGGTTACAAATATTCGCCGGAATATGATTATCAAGAAACGCAGGAGTATTTACCGCAAGAATTAAAAAATAGAAAATATTTAAATTGAAAAAGATGAATCAAGCATCAGAAAAAAAAATAGCTATCGTTACCGCCGTTTTTCCACCCTATCAAGGCGGCATGGGAAACAGCGCTTATGAAATCGCGCGTCTTTTGGCTGAGCAAAACGAAGTGACGGTTTTTACGCCGGACTATTCTTGTCATTCTGAGGACGAAGAATCTAAATCTTTCGCTGGCGCTCAGGATGACAAAGTGGAAATAAAAAGCATTAAACCTTTATTGCAACTCGGTTTTGGCGCTTTTATCCCTAGTTTATATAAATATTTAAAAAATGAAAAAAATAAATATTTTGATATTATATACCTGCATTATCCTTTTTTCGGCGGAGCGGAAATAGTTTGGCTGTTCAAGTTGTTAAACCCAAAAATAAAATTAATCATTCATTTTCATATGGATACGCCGGCGTTAAATTGGCGCGCCAAAATTTTAAGCCGGCCGTCTTTAATGATAAAAAAAAGTTTGTTCAAGCGGGCGGATAAAGTTATCAGCGCGTCATTAGATTACGTCGCGCATTCCAGCATCAAGAAATATTTTCAAAAATGGCCGGAAAAATTCCGTGAAATTCCGTTCGGCGTGCATTTGGACAGATTTCACGTTTTCCCTTACGACATTTTGGAATTGCAGATATTGCGAAATAAATTAGGAATTAAAAAAGGCGAGCGGGTGATTTTATTTGTGGGAGCGCTGGACGAGGCGCATAGTTTTAAAGGAGTTGGATTATTAATAAGAGCTTTTGCTTTGATAATTCAGAATTCAGAACCTTGCCTACCGGCAGGCAGGTTAAGAATTAAGAATGTTAAATTGTTAATTGTCGGAGAGGGGGACAGGCGGCAAAATTATGAAAAGCTGGCGGAAGAATTAAAAATTGAAAAAGATGTTATTTTTGCCGGCAGCGTAAGCGATGAAGAATTGGTAAACTATTATAATTTGGCGGACATCTTTGTTTTGCCGTCGGTTGATAAATCCGAAGCGTTCGGCATTGTTTTAATAGAAGCAATGGCCTGCGGCGTGCCGGTAATGGCGTCGGATTTGCCCGGCGTGCGAAGCGTGTTTCAAAACGGCGCGCAAGGCATCACGGTCGCGCCCGGCAGCGCGCGGCATTTGCAAAAAAAACTGGAAGAATATTTGCGCAATCCGCAGAGGCGGTTAAAAATGGGGCGCGCCGCGCGGGAGTTGGTGGAAGAAAAATATGATTGGAAAAAAATCGGAGAAAAACTACGGGCAATTATCAATTAAAAACCTTGCCTACCGGCAGGCAGGTTATCAATTACGAATTTAAATTAGAAAAAACATGAAAATAGTTTTAATCAACAATTTATTCGGCGAATACGCCCGCGGCGGAGCGGAACACGTTGTCGCGGCTATAGCCGACGGTTTAACTCAATTTGGGCATGAAGTCGTGGTCGTGGGTACGCGGCCAGTTAAAAAGTCCATAAAGTCGAAAGCCTGCCTTGTTGGCAGACAGGTCCATAAAGTCGAAAGTCAAGACGCTCGTTACTCGTTACTCGTTACTCGTTACTTTTTTTACCCTTGGAACATTATTTCTTATTACAATTTGTATAAGTTGCCGACGGTATTAAGATTAGTTTGGCATTTGATAAATATATTTAATATCCAAAGTTATTTTAAAATAAAAAAAATTTTACAAACGGAAAAACCGGATTTGGTGATAACGCATAATTTAATGGGTGTGGGATTTTTAACGCCGCTTGCGATTAAGCATTATGGAGTAAAGGCCGCCTCCGTTGGGTTACGGCGAGCTAAGCATATTCATACTTTG
>JBAYGB010000117.1:0-3258 GCA_041666885.1 Patescibacteria group bacterium
GCTGGTCTTTTTTCTTTTTTCAGATATGTTAGAATTATTTTATAAAGTCAACATAAACGCCGTAGATTAAAGCGATTGCGGAGAAGAAAAAAATCGCGATGTAATTCCATTTAGCTTTGCTTGACTGCAAGCTTTTTAAAACGTATACTAAAGCGTCGCGGTCGTCAGCGTTAAGTTTTTTATCGCCGGCGATTTTCGCGGTAAGATTTTTGGCCGCAATTAAATTTTCACGGTCATTTTCCACGCGATAGCGATGAGCGAAGTACCAGACAAAACCGATGGTGCCGATATACCAAGCGACCTGCACCCAGAAAGCGCTGTAAGAATTTAAAACCACAATGATGCGATAGGCGATGGTCGCGATGATGCCGACCCAGAAAACCAACAGGCGATAATATTTGTTGCTGATTTTGCGCATAAAAAATAAGTTAGTTATTTATTACGGTAATTATACCAAATTTTATTTTATGTCTCAACTGAAATTAAAATTTAAAAACGCTAAAAATATTTATTTTATCGGCATTAAAGGCGTCGGCATGACCGCCGTCGCGCAAATTTTGCAGGCGCAAGGAAAAATTGTCGCCGGTTCGGACACGCATGAAAAATTCTTCACCGATAAAGTTTTAACGCGGGCGAAGATAAAATTCAGCGAGGGATTTGCCGCCGCCAATTTATCCGCTAAAATAGACTTGGTGATTCGTTCCAGCGCGTATACGGTAAAAAATAACGCGGAGGTCGCGGCGGCGATAAAACGCAAATTGCCGATAATGACGCAGGCGGAAGCATTAGCCGAATTATTCAATGACAAAGACGGCATCGCGGTTTGCGGCTCGCACGGTAAAACCACAACTTCGGCAATGCTCGGGTTTGTTTTACATAAAATCGGCTTAAAACCGACCGTGGAAGTCGGATCAAGCGTACCGCAATTTGGCGGTAACGCGGTTATCGGCAAAGGAAAAATCATGGTGATAGAAGCCGATGAATACCAAAATAAATTAAAATTATATCAGCCCAAAATCGTTTTAGTGAACAATATTGATTATGACCATCCGGACTTTTTTAAAACGCCGGCCAGATACCAAAAAGCGTTTGCCGATTTTGTAAAAAAAGTTCCGCGAACAGGTTTTGTTGTGGCGAATTTTGACGATAAGAATGTTAAAGCGGTTTGCAAAAATATCAAAGCTAAAATTATCACTTACAATGTCATTGCGAGGAACGAAGTGACGAAGCAATCCCGCGGTATTTCCGATAAACAACGGGATTGCCACGTCGTCCCGCGGAGCTCGGGACTCCTCGCAATGACAGAAGAAATAAAGGATGGTTTTCAATACTTCCAAATATGGCAAGGTAATCAAGATTTAGGAGAGTTTAAAATAAAATTAATCGGCGAACATAATGTCCAAAACGCGACCGCGGTTATCGCCGCCTGTTTGGAATTGAAATTGCCGTTAGCGAAAATCAAACAAGCGCTGGCGCAATTTTCCGGCACCGAGCGGCGCATGCAGGTTTTGGGAAAATATCGGGGCGCGCTTTTTATTGACGATTATGCCCATCATCCGACGGAAATTAAAGCCACGCTTTCGGCTTTGCGCGCGCGCTATCCCAAACAAAATATTATTTGCGCCTTTATGCCGCATATGTTTTCCCGCACTAAAGTTTTACTTGACGATTTCAGTAAAAGTTTTGACAACGCGGATGAAATTTTAATTTTACCGACCTATTCTTCCGCCCGCGAGAATAAAATTTATGAGATTAGTGAGGACTTGGTTAAAAAAATAAAGGAGCGTTGTCATTCCCGCCCGTCTCGCCGGAGCGAAGCCAAGGCGGACGAAAGCAGTAATGACATAGATATTAAATATTTATCTTCCATTAAATCCTGCGCCGATTATTTAAAATCAAAAGTAAAAAAGCAGGATGTTGTCGTTCTAATGGGCGCGGGTGACACTTTCCGAGTCTGGGACACACTATTATCTAACTAGATATCAATATTGTTTTAATGTTTTATTGCTTTCTTGTTTTAATGATTAATATGTTAATTTTTTGGAAAAATTTATGGCAGTTGGTCACGCCTTCGCAATCAAAAATCAAGGCGCTGTTATTTTTATTGGCCGGTTATGAATTGATAAAATTAATCAGCCCGTTTTTATTAAAAATAATCATTGATACTTTGACGTCCACGGGCGTCGCGGAATTAAAATTATTATTATGGCTTGCGGCCGGCATGTTTACGGCGGAAGAATTTCAATCGTTTGTCGGCTGGAATACGAATCGGTTAATCATTAAAATAATTTTGGAAATAGAATATTACTTGCCGATTTCGGCGCAGAAGAAAATGATGTTTTTATCGCTTGGCTATCACGAGCGGGAAAACACCGGCAACAAAATCACCAAAGTCCAGCGCGGCGTGGAGCATATCAGCAATTTGGTGGAAAATTTATTCTGGGAGATTATTCCCACTTGTTTTCAATTGATAATCACCATCGTGACGCTTTTTTTCATCGATTGGCGCTTCAGCCTCGCTTTTTTTATTTTTTTCCCGATATTTTTTTACCTTACCTACCGCGTAAATTTTAAATTAAAATCGCGCCGCAAAGAGATGCATGAAAAATGGGAAGAGGCATCGGGCAAAATGGCGCAGTCGATTTTAAACATCAACGCGGTGCAGTCGTTTGTGCAGGAAGAGCGGGAAACAAACGAATACAAAAATATCAGAGAAATTATCCGGGCAAACGAAACTTATGTTTGGGATAAGATGATGAATTTCATCGCTACCCGTGATTTTATCATCAACTCCGGCCGAATGAGCATTTTGATAACGGGGATTTTGCTGGTTTATAACGGCTTGACGACGATTGGCACTTTGGTTTTTGTGTTTACCATTTCGGAAAAAGCGTTTTTTTCCATGTTTCGTTTGTCGCGTTTTTACGACCGGATTGAACATAGCTTGGAGCCGGTGGAGCGGTTTGTCAATTTGGCCAAAGAACAGCCGTACATAAAAAATCCGGCGCGCGGCTTAAAACCGAAAAAAATCATGGGCGAAGTTGAATTTAAAAATGTCAGTTTTGCTTATGAAGAGGGCCACGCCAACGCGCTGCAAAACGTGAGTTTAAAGATTACCGCTGGCACGGTGAACGCGTTTGTCGGCCCGTCCGGCGGCGGTAAAACCACCATCGCCCGTTTAATTTACCGCCATTATGATCCGCAAGCGGGAGCAATTTTATTGGACGGCCAAAATTTGCGCGCGTACGATTTGTATAA
>JBAYGB010000118.1:0-3222 GCA_041666885.1 Patescibacteria group bacterium
AGGATTAAAGCGGGAAAATTTGCGCGACCACATGGATGATTTTGAATTGATTTTTAACATGCTCGGCGAGCGCGCCACGACCGAAATCCATCGCCAAGAAAATTCTCAAGGCGTGCCAAAATTAAGAACTGACGCCTGCCGCGGCGGGAAAGTGGCAGGGATAGCGAGAAAAGAATTAGAAAAAGAATTAGGACATTCAGTCATCTCTAATAAAAATTATTTACCGAAAACAAAGAAAAACAAGTTGTTAAAATAAAATTGTTTATTCATTTTATTTTTTTAAACTCCCCCTCAAAAAAGCGGGAGTTTTTTGATTTTTTAAGCCAAGAATGATAAAGTAAAGGGAAGAAAGACAAAAAATTATTATGGTCAAAACGAACCCCCCATGCATTTTATATGTTGGCACGTTTCCGCCGCGCGAATGCGGCATCGCCACTTTTACGCAGGATTTGGTGGACGCGATAGATAAAGAGTTCGCGCCCGGGTTAAAAAGCAAGATTTTGGCGATTAACGACAACAGCACTTCTCTGTATAATTATCCGCGCAAAGTTTGCTGCCAAATAAACGAAAGCGAGATGGAACATTATTTGCGGCGGGCGAAAGAAATCAACGCGGCGCCGGAAATAAAATTAGTCAGCATTCAGCACGAATACGGAATTTATGGCGGCGATGATGGCAGCTATCTTTTGCCGTTTATGGAATTGTTAAAAAAACCGGCAGTCGTGACTTTGCATACGGTTTTGCCCAAACCGAACAAAAATATGCAGAGCGTGACGCGCGCGCTGGCGGAGCGGGCGGCAAAAATTATAGTAATGACGCATTCGTCCGCCAAAATTTTGGCGGAAATTTACAACGTGCCGAAAAATAAAATCGCGGTTATTCCGCACGGCGTGCATCATATTCCTTTTCCTTCTAAAAACAGCGCCAAACAAAAATTAAATTTATCCGGCCGTTTTATTTTATCCACCTTCGGCATGCTTAATCGCGATAAAGGCATTGAATACGCGCTTGCCGCGTTGCCGGAAATAATAAAACAATATCCCAAAGTTTTATATTTAGTTATCGGCGCGACGCATCCGGTGGTGCGCCGTAACGAAGGCGAACAATACCGCAACAAGCTCACTAATTTGGTCGCCAAATTAAAATTAAAAGACCACGTTAAATTTTACAATAAATATTTGGCGCTGCCCGAACTGATTGATTATTTAAAAGCGACCGACATTTATCTTTCGCCGTCGCTTAATCCGCTGCAATCAGTCAGCGGCACGGTTTCCTACGCGCTTGCCTGCGCTTGCCCAATCATTGTTACCGCGAACGATTATGCCAAAGACGTTATCGCGCCGGAACGGGGGCGATTAACGCGCTTTCGCAACGCTTTTGATATTAAACGCGCGCTTTTGGAAATCATCGGCGATAAAAATTTGCATGACGAGATGAAGAAAAACGCTTATTTTTTTTCCCGCCAAATGACTTGGCAAAACGTCGCGCTAGCCTATTTTAATATTTTTAACGAAGCGGCCAAAATCCGTCCGCGCGAGCAGGGGAAACTGCCGGCGATTAATTTTTCACATTTAAAAAATTTAACCGACGATTTCGGCATCATCCAGTTTGCCATTCATACCAAGCCGGATATTTATTCCGGCTACGCGCTGGACGATAACGCGCGCGCCTTATTGCTTGGCGTTAAATATTACGACGCGAATAAAAATAAAACCGTTTTACCGCTAGTGGAAAAATATTTGGCGTTTATCAACTTTGTTCAAAAACCGGACGGCGGTTTTTATGATTTTGTGAGTTATAGTAAAATTTTTACGGAGCAAACGGAAAGCGAAGACGCGTTTGGCCGCGCGCTTTGGGCGCTGGGAATAACGGCGGCGAGTAAAAATTTGCCGGACGAATTAAAACTCACAGCGGCTAAATTGTTAAAAAAATCAATCAACCGCGCGGATAATTTGCAATCATTGCGGGGAATGGCGTTTGCTTTGTTGGGATTATGCAATTTTACAGCCGATGAAACGACGAATAATTTAATAAAAAAATTAGCCGATAAGTTGGTAAAAAATTTTAACGACACAAGCAAGGATAAAAAAGACGGCTGGTTTTGGTTTGAAGATTATCTGACCTATTCCAACTACAAATTGCCCGAAGCGCTGTTTTGCGCGTATAATAAGATTAGGAACAAAAAATATTTGGCGGTCGCGGAAAAATCAATTTTATTTTTAAACGAGGTTAGTTTCAGTAAAGGATATTTATCCCCGGTCGGCCAAAACGGCTGGTATTTCCGCGGCGGCGCGCGCGCTTGGTTTGATCAACAACCGGAAGAGGCGGCCTGCGCGGTGGAAACGCTCGCTTACGCTTATCAAATCACTAAACAGAAAAAATACAAAGAACAGGCGCAATTGGCATTTGATTGGTTTTTGGGCAAAAATCATTTGGGGCAAATGGTTTATGATGAAGCGACCGGCGGCTGTTATGACGGACTCGGCAAATTTTCGTTAAACTTTAATCAAGGAGCGGAGTCAACGATATCGTATTTGCTTGCACGTTTAGCAATCGAAAGCATTTAATTATTAAATATATTGTTACATTGCTAAATTGTTAAATTGTTGCGCCATTGCTCAAGTTTAGACAACAATTTAACAATATAACCATTTAACAATTTTTTATGCAAAATTCTTCAAAACAACGAATTACCGAGCAGGCTTACGACAAGGCGACCGACATCCTGCACTCCTGCGCGAAACCGGCCGGTTTTTACGCCTCGGGACTGCCCGGCGGCTACGAAGCGGTTTGGGCGCGCGATTCCATTATAGCGTCTTTGGGCGCGAGTTTACTAGGTATGGAATTTAAGCCTGCTTTTGCCAAAAGTATTGAGACATTAAGCAAAAATCAATCCGCTTTGGGTCAGATTCCCAACTGCGTCGGTTCATTTAATGAAGACCGGCAAAGCGATGTTACTTTTAATACTATTGATTCAAGTTTATGGTATCTAATCGGACAGAGAATCTATTTGCAAACATACGATAATTTTTTGCAGGAAAAATATAAAACCAATATCGCGCAGGCGATGTTATGGCTTAAATATCAGGACCCGGATGAGGTTGGAGTTTTGGCGCAGCAGCCGACAAGCGATTGGTTTGATGCTTTTCCGCATAAATACGGCTATACGATTAATACGCAAGCGCTTTATTACGCGGTTTTAAAACAAGCGGGCGATGAAAG
>JBAYGB010000119.1:0-3213 GCA_041666885.1 Patescibacteria group bacterium
CAAACACCGTGCGATTATAATAATCAAGGCCGCGCACGAGATACGGATTAAGCGTGTAGACTACATTTAATTCATCCAAATATTCCAATACTTTAACAAAATGATCGCGGCATTCGTCGCATAAGTGATCCACTAATTGCGGCGCCCCTTCCTTTGCGGACGCGCATGACTCTTCTTTGCAATCTAATAAACGCAATGGATTTTTCAATAAACGTTTTTTGCAATCCTCGCAAAGTTTGTGGCGCACTTGCCGCTGTTTATAATATTCAGCCAGTTTTTTTACATATTCCGGCCGGCAATTCGGACAGCCGATGCTGTTTATTTGCACTTGCGCGTCAATTTGCAATTCTTTTAACAAAGTGTACCCGACTAAAATTACTTGCGCATCGGCAACCGGACCTACTTCGCCGAACATTTCCAAATCTATTTGGCTGAACTGGCGGTAGCGGCCGGCTTGCGGCTTTTCCCGCCGGAATAAATTGCCGATGAAATAAAGTTTTACCGGCTGCATCGGCAAAGTGAACATGCCGTGCTCAATATAGGAACGTACCAGCCCCGGCGTCGCTTCCGGCCTTAACGCCACCCGATCATTATCTTTATCAATAAACGCGTACATCTCTTTGGAAACAATATCGGTTTGCTTGCCGGTGGAACGTTCATAAAGCGCCAAATTTTCCAACACCGGAACTTCCGTCCGTAAAAAGCCGTAATATTTTATAATATTTTCCGCTTTATTGACCGCGAGTTCCCAATAGCGGTATTCATCCGGCAAAATATCGCGCATGCCGCGCAAACGGGAAATGGTTTTATTCTCGTTCGGCTTTCTGAACTTTTCATCTTGCCTGTTTTGCCTGTCTGTTTTTATTTTTGGTTTTCTACCCATACAAAATAGTTAATTGGTTAATTGGTTAATTAGTTGCCGATTTTTTGCGCCTCTGCCAAAATTTAATCAATCAACTAACTACTGCTTAACTAATTAACTGCTTAACTAATTAACTAATTTATAAGACTGTATTCCGGCACGGCGAATGTCCCGACCCGGTTAAACGGCCAGCCGCGCAAAACTACCCGGCCGATGATAAAACTTTTTTTAAGCGACCCGAAACTGCGCGAGTCTTTGCTGTAATTGCGATTATCGCCCAAAACGAAATATTCATCGCTCCCCAGTTCTGTTATCCCTTCTTTACTGGCTAATGTTTCCGTACCCGCGTCCAAATAACTTTCGTCCAATTTCACTCTTCGGCCGGTATTCGCGGTATAAATATAAACTCCTCCGTCTTTAATTTCCACTTTTTCTCCGGGCAATCCAATCAGCCGTTTGATAAAATACTGGCTTGGGTCGTTGGGATATTTAAAAACAACTATTTCTCCTCGCTCCGGCGCGCGGAAACGGTAAGTTATTTCATCAATGATTAAATATTCGTGGTCGTAAAAGCTCGGTTCCATGGACGCTCCCTTGACATAAAACGGCTGGATTAAAAAATAACGTACCGGGATAATAATGGCAAGTGAGATTATCACTACTTTTATCACTTCAAACACAAAGACAAAAAAATTACGCATAACGCTTATCCACTTTTAATTTCAAATTAAATTTATTATAACATAACAGGCTTATATAAATCAAGAGCTCCTAATTAACTGTTCCAAATCACAAATTGTTCAAATTACTCCAAAACAAATCTAAATCTCAAATGCTAAAAGTTAAGGTTTTAGGTTTTGGCATTCTTTTGGAATAATTTGAGATAATTTGAAATAGTTTGGATTTAAATAAATAATTGTCCTCTTTCTTTTACTTTTTATCAAACTTATACTATACTGATAAAAAGACTTCGCGTCTTTATCTTTTTGTTTAAAACACTATATATATGAATGATATTGATCTATTGGAAATAGAAAAAGAAAACAAATCGCCCAATTACTTTATTGGCTCCGAACGCGCTCCGCGCCGAATCAAGGCGTTAGCGGCGAAAAAATTGTTTAAATTTATGGCCTATGCCACGGCGATAGCGGTTATTGTGTTGTTCGCCTTTACCAGCCGCGTTTTAATGTCGGAAGATAACAGTATTTTTTCTCCCCTGTCATTTTTAAACCAGCTTAAACATCTGGCGCAAACTTCCGACAATTTGCTGAAAGGCGAAGAAAACGATCGCATCAACATACTGCTGTTAGGCATGGCCGGTAAAAATCATGACGGCGGGTATTTAACCGATACGATTATGCTGGCGAGCATTGCGCCGAACAGCGGCGAGGTGGCCATGATGTCTGTTCCGCGCGATTTGGTAGTGCCGATAGAAGGCCGCGGTTTCCGTAAAATAAATAATATCAACGCTTTCGCCGAAGCGGAAGAACCGGGCAGCGGCGGTTTGGCAACCAGCCAGGCTTTGAGCCGCGTGCTGGATCTGCCGATTGATTATTATCTGCGCGCCGATTTTGAAGGTTTTTCAAAAATAATTGACGAACTGGGCGGCGTGGAAGTGGAAGTGGATAATACTTTGGATGATTATCGCTACCCTGTCGCCGGCCGTGAAGATGATCCCAATTACGACAGCCGCTATGAATATTTACACGTGGAAAAAGGAACCCAAAAAATGAACGGCGAGTTGGCGCTGAAATTCGTGCGCTCCCGCCATGCCGCGGGCGTGGAAGGAACTGATTTCGCGCGCAGTCGGCGCCAACAAAAAGTATTGCAAGCGGTAAAAGAAAAAGTGCTGGATTTAAAAATTTTATTCAAGCCGCGGATGATCAATAATATTTTGGAAACTTTGCGCGAACACATCTCCACCAATTTAAAAGTGTGGGAACTGGTTAAATTATGGGGCATTATTAAAGATACCAACGCCGACAAAGTGATTAATAAAACCTTGGATAACACTAGCAGCGGATTATTAGTTGACGCCGTTGGCGCGGATGGCGCTTATATTTTACAGCCGCGCACCGGAGATTATACGGAAATTCAATATTTGGCAAAAAATATTTTTACCAACGCGCTGCCGGAAGAAAAAAGCGAGATAAAAAAAGAATTGCCCAAATTGGAAATTCAAAACGGCACTTGGGTGAACGGCTTAGGCCAGCGGCTGGCGACGGACTTGGAAAGGTTCGGTTTTGATGTGGTCAGTATCAATAACGCGGGCAAACAAAATTATGAAGAGTCCATTATTTTTGATTTAAGTTACGGCGAAAAAATAAAATCACTCACGACATTAAAAGAAA
>JBAYGB010000120.1:0-3207 GCA_041666885.1 Patescibacteria group bacterium
ATTCGCAACCGGCAGTTTTACTACCCCATCCCATCAATATCCGGCGGTTGATTTTACTTGGAGTCCTTTATCGCCTAAGGCTTTGGATGATGTATTTTTCACCAACGCGTCCGTTACTTACGGCGGCTCATTAATTAGAAACTCGTATTGGGAGTTTACGGGTGCTTTACCCAACTCTTCCACTACTCCAAATCCGGGGCCGGTGCAATTCCAGGGCGAGGGGAATAAGAATGTTAATTTAGGAATTACCGATACTGACGGCTATACCTGCACCTCTACTAAAACGATAACAACAAAAATGAGTTTGCCGATTTGGCAGGAAATTAAGCCGGAGTAACCATAAATCATAAATTATGAATTATGCCCGCATAAAAATTAATTTTTATAAAAATCAGCACCGGAAAAGATCTGGTGCTGGTTTCACGTTGGTTGAACTGCTTGTTTCAATTTCCATTTTAATGATTATGAGTTCAATGGTTTTAGTAAACTATAATATTTCCGGCCGGAATTCCGCTTTACTGTTGGAGGCGTATAAGTTCGCCGGAGACGCGCGGCGGGCGCAAAATATGGCGATGGGGTCTTTTGAATTGGAATCAACCGGTACGATACCCCAAGGAGGATGGGGAATATACATACCGGATACGGCTGATGACAATATTTATTATATTTATGCCGATATGAACGGAAACGAAGATTATGACAGCGGAACCGATGTAATTTTTCAAACCGTGGCTTTGGAAAATAATATAGTTTTTACCGGCGCGAGCGTTAATAATTCAATTGTTTTTTTGCCGCCTGATCCGCGCGCTTTTATTAACGGCAAAAACGCGGGCGAGACTTCGGTTGACTCGGAAATCACGATTGTCTTTTCCGGCGCGGCCGGCACCAAAGATGTTTATTTAAATGATCTAGGATTAATTGATATAGAGAATTAGTCCGTAACAAGTCTATAAAGTCCGTAAAGCCTGCGCGCATCGGCAGGCAGGTCATAAAGTCATAAAGTCATAAAGTCAAAAGTCCAATATGAAAGTTAAAAAGTTTAAAAATATAATAAGAATTAAAAAAGGGTTTAGCATGCTGGAAGTGATAATTTCACTTGGGATTATGACCGTCGGCATGATGGGTATTTTTTCGCTGGTCGCGCAAAATAATTTGATATACAATACCAATAAAAATAGATTTATCGCCGTAGCATTGGCTCAGGAAGGCGCGGAACTCGTACGAAATTATCGGGATAGTAATTGGCTTCAAGGGGAAGCATGGGATAATGAAGTAAAAAACGACGGCGATTATATTATTGACGCTTATACTATTTTAGACGATACGGTTGATAATATTGCCGATGCCCGCCTTTATCGGGATAGTAATAATAAATACGTGCATGTGTCGGCGGGAAATACGGCAACGCCTTTTTATCGTCTGATTCAAGTTACCGAGGAACAGCCGAGCGCCGCTATTTGTCCGGCCGGCAGCTGCTTAAAAGTCCGCTCATGGGTTAGGTGGAATGAGCGAGGAATAGATTATGATTATTACGTGGATGTTTTAATGTATAAATGGCAATAGATAAACACCAATTGTCACTAATGTGCGGCAAATTGACACTAATTACTAATTAATACAAATGAACACGGAAAGAACTGTATGAATTTTGCATATTTCAAAAAATATAAAACTTGGTTCACTCTGATAAATAACCGCAAAGATAATTTAATGGGGTTTACTCTTATTGAAATGGTCGTCGGGATGGGAGTTTTTGCCATGATATTATTAGGGTCTTCCATAATTTTTCAAAACGTTATTCAAGGCCAAAGCCGGGCTATTTCTTCGCAAAATACCCAAGAATCAATGCGATACGTTTTTGAAGTCATCGCTAAAGAGATAAGAATGGCTAAAAAAGATTTTGACGGTAAATGCAATAACGGCGACGCGGGGCATGTTTTTAACACTAATGCGGCTAAAGACGCTCTCTATTTTAGAAACGAGTATGATGAATGCGTCGCTTATGCTAATTCCGCCAATAAAAGATTTCAAATTTCCCGCGTGCCGGCTGCCGGTTTTTCCGGAATCGGCAGCCATGTTTATTATGATATCACGCCTGATGAATTAACAGTCAGTAATTTGCAGTTTTATGAAACCGGGAGCGAGCAGGAAGCGGTAACCATTGTGATGACTTTAAATACCTTAAACGCTTATTTTATCCAATCGCGGATGGATTTGCAAACCACGGTTTCCAACCGCTACTATTTGGAGAACGAGTTAGTAGGGAATTAAAAAGGTTTTATGATATTTTTGATAAAAAATAAAAAAGGAATAGCGGTTTTAATGTCTGTGATTATTTTATCCAGTATTTTAATCGTGGCGCTGGGCGTATCGGAAATTTTAAATAAAAGTCTTAAGACTTCAGGTATTTCTTCCCGTTCCGGTATCGCGTACCTGGCGGCGGAAACAGGCGCCGAAAGATTATTATATATGGCGAAAAATAATTTATTGGTTGAATCGGATTTTGAAGCCGGCTGCCTTAACGGGTATATTGATTTAGATGCGTCGGTTTGCGATACTGATAAAAAACACTATATTGACCCGACAAATACGAATTATTATTATAAAGTTAAATATAGCAAAGACCTAACTACCGGATTTCATGTCTTTACTTCCGTCGGATTTTTTTATAATACCAGAAGAAGCATTGAGATTAAGTACGCGAAATAGACGCAAAATTAGGCAAAAATAATATGGATAAAAAAGGCATAAAACAACGGCTGGAAAAATTAAAGAGGCAAATTAATGAAATGCGCTACCAATACCACGTATTGGATAAGCCGGACATGGATGATACGGTATATGATTCATTAACGCGCGAATTGCGCGCGCTGGAAGAAAAATACCCGGAACTGAAAAGCGCGGCTTCGCCAACGGCGCGCGTCGGCGGCCAAGCGATTGGCAAGTTTCAGAAAGTCAAGCATCAAGTTCGGCAATGGTCATTGCAGGACGCTTTTAACTTTGCCGAAGTGAAAGATTGGGAGGAAAAAATCCAGCACATTTTGGCTAAAGAAAAAATTACGGACAAGTTGGATTATTCCTGTGAAATAAAAATTGACGGTTTGAAAATTATTTTAACATACGTGAACGGCGAATTGACACAAGCGGCGACGCGCGGCGATGGTAAAATTGGTGAAGAGGTGACAGCGCAAATAAAAACTATTCAAA
>JBAYGB010000121.1:0-3196 GCA_041666885.1 Patescibacteria group bacterium
CTTTGAGGCGAGTAATATTATATTTTAGCTAATATTAGCAATAAATATATTATAATTAAACAATAATCAAACGGAAATTTAATAGAAATTAAAATTATTGTTCAATTATCGTCAAATTTACGTTTAATTATAGTGTAATTTGTTTTCTCTTGTATTTTAAACCTTAATATGTTAATATAAATTTACTTATTTAATGTCGCTTATTCTTGGATTGGGAACAACCAACCCATTCTCGGATTACAGCAAAATTTATCTTATGTTAGACAAAAAAGTCAAACAGCGGATTATCAATAAATTCCGCACGCACGAAAAAGACACCGGTTCCTCACAGGTGCAAATCGCGATTTTAACCGAGGAAATAAAACTTTTGACCGAGCATTTAAACCGGCACAAAAACGATAACTCATCCCGGCGCGGACTTTTACGTAAAGTCGCTGAACGCCGCAAGCTTTTAAAATATTTACAAAAAGAAGACGAAAAAGGATTTATTGAACTCGTCACCAAATTAAAATTGAAAATCGGTAAAAAAATGGTTGAGGAAGAAGCGGAAATAAAACGCCGCGAGCAGGAAGAAATGGAAGCGGCCAAACAGCGCGCGCAAGACCGGGAAGACGCGGAAGAATTGGCGGCGGAAAAAAGAGAACTTTAAAAAGTAAGAAGTAATGTAAATTTGCAAATTGTTAATGTCATTGCGAGTGTAACGACTTGCCTACCGGCAGGCAGGAGTGGAGCGAAGCAATCCCGTTAACATTCCTGGTAATAATTTTCACGGGATTGCTTCGTCGTCGCAGATTCCTCCTCGCAATGACAATGTTAGTTAATTTACGGAGTTTGTGTTAAAGATTTGCTAATCACGTAAATTCAAAATAATTATTTGAACTATGATTAAACACAAGGAGCAACGAGTGGGGGTGTTCGTGGATGTCGCGAACATGTATCACTCGGCAAAAAATATATTTCAGCGCCGCGTTGATTTTGGGCAAGTACTGAAAGAAGCGGTCGCTGGACGAAAATTAATCCGCGCCATCGCTTATGCTATCAAAACTAAAACCGGTGAGGAAGACATGTTTTTGGAGGCGTTGGAAAAACAAGGATTTGAAGTGCACGTTAAAGATTTGCAGATATTTTTATCCGGTATGAAAAAAGCCGATTGGGATGTCGGTATGGCGGTGGATGCCATTCGCATCGCGCCGAAACTGGATGTGGTAGTGCTGGTCACCGGCGACGGAGATTTTGCGCCGCTGGTGCGGTTTTTGCGCGACAGCATGGGTTGCGTCGTGGAAATAATGGCGTTTCAGAAAACCTGTTCGTCAAAATTATTGGAAGAAGCGGATGGTTTCACGGATTTGATCGGATCAAGAAAATTTTTAAAATAATTATTAATTTGTCATTCCCGCGAAAGCGGGAATCTCGCGTTAAATAACAATGGGATTCCCGCCTGCGCGGGAATGACAGTAACGGTTTTGGCCGTCAGACAGATAGGCGACTTTGTTTTTAAGCAATCGCGCGTCTGTAGTTTGTCGGCCAGGACTCAAACGAAGGGCAGTAGTTTTTTTGAAAAAGATTTTTTAAAAAGAAAAATTGGGAAAAGGGAAAATAAATACATCACCCCTCCCAAACCCTCCCCTCAAAGGGGCGGGCTTTTTCTCAGAGAACTACTAAAATTTATGGTAGAAAAAAAGTATGAGTGCGAGTGGATTGGCCGAACACTCTCAATTTCCACGGGAAAACTTGCGCAACAAGCGACGGCGGCGGTGACTGTGCGCTACGGCGACACGGTAGTTTTAGCGACCGTCGTGCAGGCCAAAGAACAAAAAGAAGGCATGGATTATTTTCCATTGCTGGTCGGTTATGAAGAACGGCTGTACGCCGCGGGCATTATTAAAGGATCGCGCTGGATAAAGCGTGAAGGCCGCCCGTCCGATGAATCGGTATTAACCGCGCGCATGATTGACCGCGCTATTCGGCCGCTGTTTAATCAGCATGACCGCAAAGACGTGCAGGTTATTTTAACCGTACTCTCGGCTGACGGCGAAAACGATCCGGAAATTATTTCTCTGATCGCCGCCAGCGCCACATTAGCCATTTCCGATATTAATTGGCGCGGACCGATTGCCGGCATTAAAGTCGGTCGCGTAGAGGGGAAGTTTGTGTTTAATCCGTCCAATGAACAAGAAAAATCAAGCGATTTGGATTTGACTGTCGCCGGCACGGATAAAAAAATTATCATGCTGGAAGCGGGCGCGAAAGAAGTGACGGAACAAGACATGTTGAACGCGATGGAACTCGCGCTTAAAGAAATGAAACCGGCGCTGGATTTGATTAAAAAAATGGAAAAAGAATTAAAACCGAATACTGATGAAAACGCGATTTCGAAAGCGCGCCTGCAAGCGGAAGTGAACGCGGAAGAACAACAAGCGTCGGAACTCGCAAAAAATTGGATTACCAAAAACGCCGCTCAATATTTATTCGGTAAAAAAATTGCTACCGGAAAAAAACAAGAGCGCAAAGCGCAGGTGACTGAAATAAAAGAAAACGCGCTTAGTTATTTAATTGAACAAGGCGTTATTTACGCGCTCGCGAAAAAAGCGGTGGAAACGGTTCACTATGAAATTATTGAAGCGGAAGTGACGCGCGGAATAATGGAGCGTGATGAGCGCGTTGACGGACGCAAGTTAGACGAAATTCGGCCGCTATCCTCCGAAGTCAGCCTTTTGCCGCGCACACACGGTTCAGCCGTTTTTCAACGGGGTGAAACGCAAGTACTCTCAACCGTAACTTTGGGTTCGCCGGGCGACGAACAATCTTTGGAAAGTTTGGAAGGCAAATCAACCAAAAGATACATGCATCATTATAATTTTCCGCCCTATTCGGTCGGCGAAGTAAAACCGAACACTTCACCTTCACGCCGCGATATCGGTCATGGCGCTTTGGCGGAAAAAGCGATTCGGCCAATGTTGCCGAGTGAAGAAGATTTTCCTTATACCGTTCGTGTAGTTTCTGAAGTTTTAGGTTCCAACGGTTCATCCTCCATGGGTTCAACCTGCGGCTCATCGTTAGCTTTAATGGATGCGGGCGTGCCGATTAAAAAAGCGGTCGCCGGCATCGCAATGGGACTTGCAAGCACAAATGATATGAAACAATGGAAAATCATTACCGATTTGCAGGACTTGGAAGACGGCGAAGGCGGAATGGA
>JBAYGB010000122.1:0-3184 GCA_041666885.1 Patescibacteria group bacterium
CAAGAGCAGCAAAACCAAGTCCAGATACAATCAAGTATATCATCGCGTCTGTCGGCTCGTCAAAAGCGGAGTTTTTAAGCATTCCGATTCTTACAGCAAGGAATTTGCAGTATTCTTCAGCAACGCCTATAAACACAAAAAATATCAAAAAATTTATCAAAACTGCCGGTAATGTGAAATTTTTTATTGATCCAATCAGAATAAATTCAATTCCCGCGGCAACGGGAGCCATAAGAGCGCCCAAAAAGAATATTTTTAGGATAAATTTGTTCGGCTCCGGATGATCATCTTCCTTAAGATAAATAGAGAGCCAGATTAAGCTTGGCAATATGCCAAGAGCGATTAGACCGAATAACATATAATAGCGACACTAATACGCTAATTTACGCTAATGATGCTAACCCCGTTACTCCCAAGGATTTAATATCCTGCGAAGCAGGGGGGATAGCTTGATATTTTAATAAGCAACGTTACTCGATATTCAACATAAGGGAGTAACGGGGCTAATTAAGATTCGCGTCATTCGCGTGTCATTCGTATATTGGCGTCGCACTACCAGTTTTCTATTATAAGAAGTTTTTTGTCTTTTATGGGCATTTTATCCCACAAAACTTCTGTGGCAAACGGCATAAAAGGATGTAGAAGCTTTATTGTTCCAGCAAGAACATAAATAAGGGTTTTATTTGTTTCTTCTGTTTTATTATTTTTTGATTCTTCCAAATACTTGTCACAATAATTATGCCAGAAAAAATCATAAAGCGCATGCAATGCCTGGCCGAATTCGTATTTCTTTATTGATTCGGTTGTTTCTGATTTTATTTTTTCAAATTCCGCAAGAATATTTTTATTTATTTCCTCAGTAGCTTTCGGAATATCCAAATCAACTTCAGATATATCGCGCGACAAAACAAAGCGCGTCGCGTTCCAAATTTTATTTAGCAATTTTTTTCCTGCAACAACGGCTTCTTGTTGCCATTTCATATCTTGCCCTCCCATAGACTGCCAGATAAGCGCGAATCTTGTCGCGTCTGCGCCGTATTGGTCCACAAGCTGAAGCGGATCAATACCAGTGCCTAGGGATTTGGACATTCTTTTGCCTTCTTTATTTAAAACTGTGGCGTGGATTATTACATCCGAAAAAGGTTTTTTGCCGGTAAATTCAATTCCAGAATAAATCATCCTTGCCACCCATAAATTTATAATATCTCGAGCTGTTGAAAGAACCTGCGTCGGGTAAAATTCTTCAAGATCTTTTGTTTTATTTGGCCAGCCAAGTGTGGCAAAAGGCCATAGGGCGGAAGAAAACCAAGTATCCAGAACATCGTCCGTTCCGGGAAGCGGTATTTTATGGCCCCACCAGATTTGGCGCGAAATGGCCCAGTCGCGAATATTGTTCAGCCAATCCAAATATGTTTTTTCAAAATTTTTGGGATGAAATTTTACTTCGCCGTTTTCAACTTCTTTTATAGCCATTTTTGCCAAGTCCTTCATTTTTACAAACCATTGTTTTGAAATCAGAGGCTCAATTACTGTTCCGCACCTGTAGCACTTTGAAATATTGTGGGCGAATTTTTCTGTCTTTTCGATTAAATTAAGTTCAGAAAGTTTTTTGATTACGGCATTGCGGCATTCCAAAGTTTTCATGCCTTTAAATTCCGATCCAGCTTCTTCGGTCATCCGTCCTTTTTCGTCTATAACTTTATGTACAGGAAGATCATGGCGTTCGTGGATTTCAAAATCCAAAGCATCGTGCGCCGGCGTAACTTTGACGGCGCCGGTTCCAAATTCCACATCAACCGCATCATCTGCAATTATCGGAATTTCTCGGTTTTGAATCGGCAGAATTACTTTTTTGCCGATTAAATTTTTATATCTTTCATCTTTTGGATTAACCGCCACAGCCGAATCGCCAAGCATTGTTTCCGGTCGCGTTGTAGCAACTATTATGTATTTTGGATTATCTGAATGCCCCTCGCCATCGCTCGGGGTCAAGGGATATTTAATGAATGTCAGTTCAGCTTCTTCTTCCTGATACTCGGCTTCAAGGTCGGAAAGGGAAGTGGCGCAACGCGAGCACCAATTAACAACACGGTCGTCTTGATATACCAATCCTTTGTCGTAGTAATTTTTAAAAGCTATTTCAACTGCTTTTGTATATCCGTCGTCCATTGTAAATCTTGTCCGTGACCAGTCGCACGAAGCTCCCATTTTTTTAAGCTGATCCAAAATAGTGTTTCCATATTTTTCTTTCCATTGCCAAACCCGTTCCAAAAATTTTTCCCTGCCAAGATCAAATCTTGTTTTGCCTTCTTTTTTTAAATCTTTTTCAACAACATACTGAGTTGCGATACCGGCATGATCTGTTCCTGGCAGCCATAAAGTTTTGTACCCATTCATTCTGTGATAACGAATTAGAATATCTTGGATTGTCGCATTTAGGGCGTGACCCATATGCAGGGATCCAGTTACATTCGGGGGCGGAATAACCATGCAAAAAGATTCTTTCCTGTCGCCCGGCAAATTATCGGGATTAAAATATCCAGATTCTTCCCATTTTTTATAAATCTTTTCCTCGTGGTCTTTTGGATTGTATGGCTTATTTAACTCATCCATAGATGATATAAGTTTAGCATATTTATTCTAAACGTAAGTTCGGGTCGGCTTTTAAGTCATCCAGATTTTTTACTGGTTTTAAAAGTTTATATTCCGCGAGAGCGGCCATCGCAATCATTAGAGCATTATCGGTGGTAAGTTTTGTATATGGAAGAATAAGTTTTGATTTTGAATTTTTCAGCTCTTTTTTTAAAGTTTCTCTTAGGTGTTTGTTTGCCGCGACACCGCCTCCCAGAATTATTGTTTTAGGTTTTAATTCTTTAACGGCGCGGATTGTTTTTGAAACCAAAACATCAACAACCGCCTGTTGGAATGAAGCGCATAAGTCGGCAATGTTTTTATCAGTAAGTTTTAATGGTTTTTTATCGCTGTGAGAATACAATCCTTTTACCAAATAAAGCACGGCCGTTTTTAATCCTGAAAAAGAAAAATCAAAGTCTTTGGAATTTATCATAGGGCGCGGAAAATCAAATCGATTTGGATTTCCGCTCTCTGCGCGTTTGGAAATTTCCGGCCCGCCCGGATACCCAAGCCCGATAAGTTTTGCAACTTTATCAAAAGCTTCGCCTGC
>JBAYGB010000123.1:0-3137 GCA_041666885.1 Patescibacteria group bacterium
ATTTTCTTTAATATAGCACTGTAGTGCCTCTTCCTTTATTTTCGCCTCTTTTTTTAAGTGGTGTCGTGTGGATATCGACCATCCTATCATCCAGCACGGTAAGATAGCAAAGACTAAATATCTGTTATTCCACAATAATTTCCCCCCGCTTCTCAACGTATCCATCGTCAAATATTGAGAAGAAATTATGGACGTAATAAAAATCCACAAAACACATGAAAAAAAGATAAGAAGTACAATTGACCCCTTTACGTTTTCTTTTCTTCTTTCTATGTCCCTTCTTAGCTTCTTTGTGTAAAGATCATCCAGTTCTATACGCATAATACACCTCTAGTTTTTCCGGCATCGGAACCCTTGGGGCAAGCCGGGGATATGTGCGGCATGGAGCCGTTATCGCCAACATTAAGGCATCTGATTATTATTGTCAAGCACTGAATTTTATAGCAGTAATTTGTTTTCGGATTTTTATATGGTATAATAATTACTTAGAGACCTTAAATCATAAAATAACTTTTTTATTGTCATTTTGAGGAGTCCCGCAGTACTGCGGGACGACGAGTAATCTATAATATTTCGGATATTAAAGATTTCTCCCTCCGCTCGCCTCGCTTTCGCTGCGGCGAAGCGGGCTTCGCTACGGTCGAAATGACAAAAAAGGGACATTTTGTAATAAATTAATTAACTAAATAATATGTTTGCCAAATTTATTTCAAAAAATAAAGTGCGGGTCGCGATTAACGGCTTTGGCCGCATCGGACGCGGCGCGTTTAAAATTTTATTAAAAAATGAAAAGGTGGAGGTGGTCGCCATTAACGATTTAACCGATACCAAGACGCTCGCACAGTTATTGCAATACGACAGCGTTTACGGCAAATACGATAAAAAAGTAGAAGCGCACGCGGCATCGCTGCGAGTTGACGGCAAAGATTATCCGGTGTTTGCCATTAAAGAACCGCAGGAACTGCCGTGGAAAAAAATGGCCGTTGACGTGGTATTGGAATGCACCGGCCGCTTTACGGACAAAGAAAGCGCGCTTTTGCATTTAAGCGCCGGCGCCCGCAAAGTTATAATTAGCGCTCCCGCCTCCTCCGCCAAATCGGCGGATTCGGCGGGCAAGCCCGCAGAGGAGATAAAGACCATAGTTCTCGGAGTAAATGAAAATAAAATCACCAAAGCCGATAAAATTATTTCTATGGCATCTTGCACGACGAATTGCCTCGCGCCGATTACTGATGTGATAAATAAAAGTTTTGGCGTTAAAAAAGCGATAATGAGCACGGTGCACGCGTACACCGCCGACCAAAGTTTGGTTGACGGGCCGCATAAAGACTTGCGCCGGGCGCGCGCCGCCGCTTTTAATATTATTCCGACCACGACCGGAGCCGCCGTTTCCGTGGCCAAAACCATTCCGCAATTAGCGGGAAAATTTGACGGTCTTTCTTTGCGCGTGCCGGTTATCTGCGGCTCATTATGCGACGCGGTTTATGTTTTAAGCAAACCGGTAACGGAATTTAAAATAAATGAAACATTGCGCAAAGCGTCCGGTTCGGCGCGGCTGAAAGGCATTTTGGCAGTCACCAACGAGCCTTTGGTTTCGTCCGATATTATCGGCAACTCGGCATCGGCGATTGTGGATTTGCCGTTAACCAAAGTGATTGATGGTGATTTGGTAAAAATAGTCGCCTGGTATGACAATGAGTGGGGATACGCCAATAGATTGGCGGAGATGGCGGAAATGTTTGGGAGAGTATAAACATGAAATTTAGAAACTAATAGAAACTGGAAACTTGCGCTTCGCGCGAAACTAAGAAACTGGAAACTAATGGAAACTTAGAAATTAAAATATGGGGGACTATATTAAATTGCAAGACCTGGAAGTTTATAAAAAGGCAAGAGAATTATCAAAATTTGCGTGGGGTATTTATTCTGCTTTTTCATGGCAAGATAAAAAAATTATAGGAGATCAATTTATTACTGCTACAGATTCCGTCGGCGCCAATATAGCCGAGGGATACAGCCGATATCACTATTTGGATAAAGTTAAATTTTATTATATTAGCAGAGCTTCACTTTCAGAATGTTGCGATCATTGGCTTGAACTATTGTATGAACGAGGGAAAATCACCGAGGATAAATTCAAAGAAGGAAAAAATTTGCAATACGTAATAGGTATTAAGTTAAATAATTTTATTCGTGCAAACTGTCAAAGTAAGCAAAGAGAGTAGCTCGTTAATTTCCATTAGTTTCTCAATTTCTCAGTTTCCTAATTTCTTAGTTTCCTAATTTCTTAGTTTCCTAATTTCTTAGTTTCCTAATTTCTTAGTTTCCTAATTTCTTAGTTTCCTAATTTCTTAGTTTCCTAATCTCAGTTTTTAGTTTTTAATATAATATAAACTATGTTTTTTACAAAATCGTCTAAACAAATTGAATCAACGAGAGTGGTAATTATCGGCACCGGCTCTGTCGGCGCGACCAGCGCGTATGCAATTTTAATGCAAGGCATCGCGTCCGAAGTGGTCTTGATTGACGTGGATAAAAACAAATGCCAAGGCGAGGTTTGGGATTTGGAGCACGGGCTGTCTTTTATGCCGCAGGCGCGGGTTTTTATGGGCGATTACGCAGATTGCGAAACGGCCGATTTAGTAATCATCACCGCCGGCTTAAAACAAAAGACCGGCCAGAGCCGGTTGGAACTGACTGCGACTAACAGTAAAATCATCGCCGAGATTGTAAAAAATGTTACGCGCTATACCAAAACCGCGGTTATTTTGATGGTGACAAATCCGCTGGATGTTTTAACTTACGTTGCTTATAAAACGGCGGGCTTTCCCGCAAACCAAATTTTTGGCACCGGCACGACGCTTGATTCGTCGCGCTTTCGCTATTTACTCGCGCAATCTTTGGGCGTTGCGGCGGACAGCATGGGCGCGTATTTAATCGGCGAACACGGCGATAGTTCCGTCCCGGTTTATTCGCACGCGAACGTGATGGGGGAGAGCGTCGCTAATTTTTCGGGATATAATAAAACCGTCGGCGCTAAAGCGTACCAAGGAGCGCGCGACGCGGCCGCCAATGTTATTTGCAAAAAAGGAGCCACTTTTTACGCTATCGGCGCGGCCGTGGCGCGAATCGCGCGC
>JBAYGB010000124.1:0-3077 GCA_041666885.1 Patescibacteria group bacterium
GATGGTTGGAAAAGAAACATTGGCTGATAACCAGTATTAAAATAAATAAGCAATAAAACGATGACAAACTACAAAATAATTCAAAAAAGAAAAATTTGGCTGACTATTTCCATCACTTTATTCGTAGCCGCCATTTTGGCGTTGTTCGTCTGGGGTTTTAAATACGGCATTGATTTTACCGGCGGCAGTTTATTGGAAGTAAATTTTCCCGACAATCCGCCGGCCATAAGCGAGGTGCAAACAAGCCTCAGCGGATTGGAATTGGGCAGTTTGGCCGTTCAGCCGGTGGGGGAGCGCGGTTTGATTTTGCGTTTTCAGGAAGCGAGTGAAGAAAAACACCAGGCAATCGTCGCCAAATTAAACAGTATGATAGTCACGGATAAAAAAGAGCAAACGGTTGAAGAATTGCGTTTTGAATCGGTTGGTCCTTCCATCGGCAAAGAGTTAAAGCGCAAATCAATTTATGCCACCTTTTTTGTTCTCTTGGGCATTTTAACTTACATCACTTACGCTTTTCGGAAAGTTTCCAAGCCGGTGGCTTCCTGGAAATACGGCAGCGCGGCAATAATCGCGATGTTTCATGACGCGATAATCACTATGGGCGTGTTCGCGATTTTGGGTAAATTTTACGGTATGGAAATTAACACCGCTTTTGTCGCGGCGATTTTAACCGTTATCGGTTATTCGGTGCATGACACTATCGTGGTGTTTGACCGCATCCGCGAAAATCTGCCGCGCTCAAGCGAAGATTTTGAAGGCACGGTTAATATCGGCTTGAATCAAACGCTGGTTCGTTCGGTCAATACTTCTCTAACCGTAATTTTAGTTTTACTTTCCATTATCATTTTCGGCGGCGCGTCCATTCGCGGTTTCGCTCTGGCGCTCGCGATTGGGATTTTCTTTGGTACTTACAGTTCAATTTTTGTCGCTCCGCCGCTGCTCGTGATTTGGGAAGGCTGGAAAAAGAAAAGCAAAGCAAGTTAAAAGTTATAAAGTAAAAAGTTAAAAATTTGATAAAAAAATGAACCCGTCTTCCTGATTATGAAAGGCGGGTTTTTAGTTATATACTTCATCCAATTTGAGAGTCAGTTGGTGTACGAAATGTATTTCTTCTCCATAGGAAACTGGTATTCCTTCCGGAATATGCACCAAGCAAGTTTCAGTATTTTCATCAACGCTTTTTACTTGCCCCGTATAAATGCCAAAAAATTCAATAGTCGTTTTTCCTCTTATTCGCACTTGTTGCCCAATGGTAACTGCCGATACATTTGCCATTTTTGTCACCTCCAAAAGAGCGATTATTTTAAAATATTGCTAATAATATTTTTATAACCTGATAAAAAGTCAGCGCTGTCCGCCACTTGTTTTCCTTCCAGTTGCAGTTTTTTTATTATTAAGGCGTTTTGTCCGCATTGCACTGTCAGTTGTCCGTCATGCAAAAATATCTCGCCGGTTTTATTTTTGTTTATCGGTAAAATTTTAGAATCAACTGAAATAATTTTTAAAATTTTATCTTCCCATTTACTCCAAGTTCCGGGCCAGGAATAATAAGCGCGTACGAGCCGTTCAACATCCGCTGCCGGTTTTTGCCAGTCAATTCGGCCGCTTTGGCGGGTTAACTTTGGCGCGTAAGTCGCAAGCGTTTCGTTCTGCGGTTTCGGGTCTATTTTGCCGGTCAAATAATTTGGTAAATGTTCAAGCAGAGTGTTTGCGCTTAAAATTGACAATTTATCATGCAATGACTCGCCGGTTTCGTCCGCGGCAATCGTTAACTTAGTTTGCGCGATAATATCGCCGGTGTCAAGACCGGCGTCCATTTTCATCAGCGTAATACCGGTAATGTCATCGCCCGCGGTAATGGCGGCTTGAATGGGTGACGCGCCGCGGTATTTTGGCAGAAGCGAAGCGTGCAGGTTTATACAGCCGAATTTTGGTAAAGTTAAAATCGCCGGTGGGATAATTTGACCATAAGCAATAGTGATGATAACGTCGGGATTAAATTTACGCAATTCATCGTAGAGACGTTGCACCGCAACGTCTTGACCACGTAATTTTAACGGTTGTAAAATTTTTAAACCATATTTTTCCGCCGCGATTTTAACCGGCGGGGGAGTAAGGATTTGTTTTCGCCCGACCGGCGCGTCCGGCGCGGTAATAATCGCGGCAACATTAAAACGCTCATCAATCATGAGCGCTTCAAGCGTTGGCACGGAATATTCGGGGGTGCCCACAAAAATTATATTATATTTTTTACTTTCTTTTTTGTAGAGCATGCTTTTCTTGACAAAAAGTTAATTGTTTGCTATATTATTTATTGACATTATTAATACAAAAGTTCTTTTAAAATTGAAAGAATAGCAGTCATAAATAGTTATATAAGAAAGGATAGCCAAATGTTAACAAGGAAACATGGAAAGTTGGAAGGAACGGAATTTGAAATTGAATCCTCATATAAAGGAAATGAAGTTCACCTTGTTGAAAGAGCAGGGTTCAGTTTTGAATGTCATGCGAGAGCCGCTATTATACTTGCTTGTATGTGCGGAGAAAAGGTCTCATGGGTCCATAACAACGTTGTCATGGATACTACCAAAGGAGGCACTATTGAAGAACTTCAAACATATTACAATAGTCAAAAATCTTTTCTTGATTAAATGATTTTCAAGATCTGTTCGCGAAATTTTGCGGGCAGATCTTTTCTTTTTAAATAATCAATAAACAATACGCCGTTCAAATGGTCAATCTCATGCTGAATGACGCGCGCGAACATGCCTTCGGCCGAAAGTTTTACTTGCTCATTTTCTTCATTGTAATAAATCACTTTTATTTTTTTATGCCGGCTGACCGGCGCGAAAAAATCCGGCACGGACAAACAGCCTTCTTCGCCCAATTCTTTGCGCCACGATTTACGCGTGATTTTGGGATTAATCAGCGGAAGTACGCCGTTTTTGGTATTAATCACGATAAGGCGAATGCTTTCGCCCACTTGCGGCGCGGCCAACCCGGCGCCGTCTTTTTCTTTCATCGTTTTTCCCATAGCTAAAATTAGCCGCTTGATGTCTTTATCAACTTTTTTAATC
>JBAYGB010000125.1:0-3071 GCA_041666885.1 Patescibacteria group bacterium
CGATATGATTATTTGGTGGAATATATGGGCGGACGCCAAACGCCGGCTTGCGGTTTTGGCATCGGCATTGAGCGGGTGATTTTAAAAATCAAAGAAAAAAATATTCCGCTCGTTGATAACGACCAGCCGAATATTTTCGTCGCGCAACTGGGCGAAACGTCCAAGCGCAAAGCGATGGTTTTCTTTGAAGAATTGCGCCGGCGCGGATTTAAGGCGGCGCAGAATTTTGTCAAAGATAATTTAAAATTACAGTTGGAACTCGCGAATAAACTGGGCGTAAAATTGACTTTGATTTTGGGCCATAAGGAAATGATGGACGGAACGATTTTGATCCGCGACATGGAGTCCGGCATGCAGGAAGTGTTTGATTTTAAAAAAGTGTACGAGGAATTGGAAAAGAGATTAAAATAAAAGTTAATCAGTTAATTAGTTGATTAGTTGATTAGTTAAATAGTTAGCAGACGCCTAAAATTGGCTAACTGATTAACCGATTGACTGATTAACTGGCATTGATTGGAGGTGTCAACATGATAGAAGTAAAAAGGAAAAAAGGAGAATCGTTCGACGGCATGTACCGGCGTTTTTTGAAGCGGGTGCAATTTTCCGGAAAAATCATTGAAGCGAAAGAACGACAATTCATTAAACCGAAAAAAAGCGATTCAGCCAAGCGCAAAAGCGCGTTGGTCGCGTTGCAATACCGCCGCAAGCGCGAGTACCTGCGCAAAATCGGCAAATTGGAAGAAGAGCCCAGGAGAAGATGGTAGTAGCAAATGACGAATTAAGAATTAAAAATGACGAATGGAAATGCAGTAATTTAATTCGTCATTCTAAATTCGTCATTCGTAATTGATAAGTTTTCCCCATGCTAAAATTTAATCACAAGGAGCAAACCTCGGCGGGGCGCATTGTCCGCCAGGTAAACAAAAAAGCAGTTTTTGGCCTGCGAATATTTTTCGTGGCGGCTGCTTTTTTTGTTTTGCTCGTCATTGCGAGCGAATCGCCTTGGGCGGTGAAGCGAAGCAATCCCGTGAAAATTACTCATTACGATAATAGCGAGATTGCTTCGTCGTCGCAGATTCCTCCTCGCAATGACATATTAAAATTTTTTGCGCCGACAGCGAACGCGCAAGGTGTGGAAACGGCAAACAATAGCGGTTTAGCAAATAATGCCGGATTGGATAATATCAGCGGACAGGTTAATTTGCCGCAAACGGATATCCGGATATTTATTGTCCGTTTGATCAATATCGCGCTGTCTTTAATCGGCATCATTTTGGTCGGCCTGGTTACTTACGGCGGCTGGCTATGGATGACGAGCGAAGGCGACCCGCAAAAAGTGAATCAGGCCAAAGCGATTTTTAAAAACGCGACGATCGGACTTTTGATAATTTTATCGGCTTTTGCCATTGTGAATTTTATTTTAAAGGCGCTTTGGGGCGGCGGCGGTAACGGCGGGACAACAACCCCGCAACCGACTTATGATATCGGCGTCGGCGCGCTCGGCGACGGCATTATTGAAAGCCATTATCCGACCCGCGGGCAGGCCGATGTACCGCGCAACACAATGATTATTATTACTTTTAAAGAAGTGTTAGATCCGCAGACTGTTTGCGGCGCGGCTGTTTGCGATGGCGCGACGAAATTATTGACTGACAATATTTCTCTTTTTTCCACAACCGGCGGCGGTGAATTAAACGAAGACGCGAACGATTCCAAGGATACGGCCAAAATTACGGCGGCGAAAGTTGAGTCCAAAGATAATAAAACTTTTGTTTTTCGGCCGGATAAATTTTTGGGCAGTGAAAGCGCGGAGCAATGGTACGGCGTGCGCCTGTTCGGCGGCAAGTTAAAAAAATCAAACGGCGATGAAGTTAAATTGGGCATAGCGGATTATTACCAATGGAAATTTCAGGTTTCCACGCGCCTGGATTTAACGCCGCCGCAAGTGGAAAGTATTTTTCCACTGCCGGATACCAAACCGGATACAAAAATTATAGGGGGCAATGCTTTGCAAACAAAATGGACAATAACGATTAGTGGCACGCCGGTAGAATATAAAGAATCCGACGCAAAAATAAATCCGGCGGTATCCGGAGCAAGTTTAATCGGCGCTTACCAAAATTGCAGCGGCAGTGATACGGTTATATTTAAAATTAGTACTGGCTCGGTAAGTAATAAATTAGCGGTTGTTTTGGATGATGGCGGAGCGACCAAAGGTTTTAACGGCGAAAGTGTGATTATTAATAAAACAGCCGCTATTGGCTGCGGTTTAGTGATAAATTTTAGCGATATTCCTGAAGCTAGTCAGATTATAAAAATTAATTTAGCGGCGGAACAAGCGGGCGATAAAATCAGTATTGACGGCCAAGATTATGTTTTTGGCAAAGAGATAAAAACCAATAATAACGACGGTATCGCAAATGCGTTAAACGCCAATCAACTCGTAAGTGCGGTAAAATCAGGCAGCTTAATATTGTCGCAAGTTACTTTAACCGCCAGACCGGAAAAGTTGCCGGGCGCGCAAGGAAATGACATTGAAGTATTAGTGAGCAATCCCGGCGCTTTAACTTTAACCAAAACGGAAGGCAAAGATAAAGAGGAAGGCTATACAACCAAAGACCAGCCGGATCAGCCGCGCAATGCCGTGATTCAAATAAATTTTAATGAAGCGATGAATCCGATGCAATTACAAGGAGATTCAAATAGCGTGCAAAATTATATTAAAGTTTTAAATGTAACTGCGCCGATTGAAGGCATTTTTACTATTAGCAATAATTATAAAACTTTAGAATTTAAAACTAAAACGGAATGCGGGGAAAATACCTGCGGTGAAAAAATGTATTGCTTGCCGGCGCTCGCAAATATTAAAGTCTGGGTAAAAGCGGCAAGTTTAATAACTTGCACCGGCGACGAAGAGTGCGCCAAAACGAGCGGCAATAATCTTAATTTTGGCGTTTGTTCTGGTAGCGCCGCTACACTCGGGATTTGTCAGCAAAAAGATACTAGTGGAAAGATGATGAATTATTCGCAGGCGAGCGCGGCAATGGACGGCGCGATGGATGCGGCGGCAA
>JBAYGB010000126.1:0-3061 GCA_041666885.1 Patescibacteria group bacterium
CGTTAAGTTTTGCCGTTCATAAATTTTTTCAGGAACGCGGCTTTGTTTATATCCAAACGCCGATAATCACTGCAAGTGACTGTGAAGGAGCGGGGGAGATGTTCGCGGTAACGACTTTGCCGCTGAGCGATGTGCCAAAAAATAATCGGAATGAAGTTGATTACAGTAAAGATTTTTTTGGCAAAAAAACCGGGCTGACTGTCAGCGGACAACTGGAGGGCGAAGCGTGCGCGTTGGCTTTTCGCCATATCTACACTTTTGGCCCGACTTTTCGCGCGGAAAATTCCAACACCGCGCGGCACGCGTCGGAGTTTTGGATGATTGAACCGGAAATCGCTTTTGCCGAACTCGCGGACGATATGCTTTTGGCCGAAGAACTGATTAAATATTTGATAAATTATATTTTGGAAAATTTACCGGAAGAAATGGCGTTTTTTAACGAACGGATTGATACTACTTTGCTCGCGCGTTTGGAAAATATCAAAAATGCCAAGTTTGAACGGGTAACTTATACGGAAGCGGTTGAACTATTGCAAAAATCAGAGCAAAAGTTTGAATTTCCGGTTTCCTTTGGAATTGATTTGCAAACCGAACACGAGCGCTTTTTAACCGAGCGGATATTTAAAAAGCCGGTGTTTGTCACCGACTATCCGAGCGCCATCAAAGCTTTTTATATGCGGCAAAATGATGATTTAAAAACAGTCGCCGCGATGGACTTGCTCGTGCCCGGCGTCGGCGAAATTATCGGCGGTTCCCAGCGCGAAGAGCGGCTGGAAATATTGGAACAAAGAATGAAAGAAGTGGGGTTAAAGCCGGAAGATTACGCGTGGTATTTGGATTTGCGCCGCTACGGCGGGGTAAAACACGCCGGTTTCGGACTGGGATTTGAGCGCGCGATAATGTATTTATCCGGTATGCAAAATATTCGCGACGCGATTCCGTTTCCAAGAACGCCGAAGAATGCGGAATTTTAATTCGCGCAACACATAGCGCAAAACACATAACACAAATTTTTTCATAAATAAAATAGGGAAGACAGTTATTGCCATCTTCCCTTTTTTTGTTTTCTAACTCTAATTCCGTCAGAGTCGTTTTGTGATTACAACGACTCCTAGATCCATCTTGATCACCGGGAATTTTCAGCGGAGTTGAAAACGTTAAAGCTGTCAGGGGTATTCGTCGCAGAGTTCATCGTATTGGTAGCCATCGCACATCGTCGCTTGAACATGCTGGCCGCCGGGTTAAATCCATGGTTGAAGGTGAAACCGCTGAAACTACTCATTCTTTTTTTACTCATGATTTGTCTCCTTAAAAAGGAACGAAATTTGTGATTGCTTTCTTGTAGCCGTTTTTTGCGATTTTCAAAAAAAATGATTACAACATTTTTATTACCGTTTTTGTCGGCAGTCCTTTTAGCTGCCAAGTTTTTTGGTAATGATAGATGCTATCATTTTATTATTTTTATTTTATCAACAGCATTGTCGCGTGTCAATAGAAAGTCAAGCGATAAATAAAATAGGGAGAATAGACGTTAACACTTTGTGTGTTTATCTATTCTCCCCGTGGTTCAAGGTTGGCATTTCGTTCAAAGTTGAAATATCCTTCGGTTATTTTATTTTTCCGCGGTTTGTTACACGGAGATTTTTTCGACTAATGGCATTATAGATTTAAAGTCGTTTTGCCATTTTTAGGCCCTCCCCCAAATCTTTTTATTAACCCTTCGCTTTGGGTTAAGGTAAAGAATCATCGGCAGCGTTCAAATCGGAGTTGGTATCCTGGGAGCTATACTGATTCATTGCGACAGTACTACTTTTATTGCGGACCATATCTTTTACCTCTGTTTGGCCATTTGTGACCGAAAATTGAGTGGGGTAAAAAAGAACATTTTTGTTGTCTATCTTACTAGTAAACGGATAGATAACAGCGAAATTGCATTTTCCTGCGATTCTGGCAGGAGACATAGCTTGTTTTTTTACAAAACAAGCAAAATATCCATCTTTTGGCTTCTTAGGAGGCAGGAGATTCCCCCTCTATTTTTTTTGCCGCTCGTTATCAACTATGTGTTTTTATTTGTTGCAAAATGATAACAAGTTCGGCCGGAACGCATTGGCGTTCAGTTTGAATTACTGTGCTTAAGGATCACCCCCTTAAAATTTTAAGTCTGCATCATCTTTCCTCAATGTTCCTATTTTATCCACAATCAAAAAAACTGTCAATGTCTTGCCTGTGGATAGCCAAAATCAAAATCTTTATTGCGGATAAAGGCTTTTTTTGTTATAATATCAATAGCTAATTTATTAATTAAAATAACTATGTTTGAAAAAAATAATTCGGCCAAGTTCGCGTTCTTTTATTTGCTTTCGCTCGTCAGCTTGGGCTTTTTGGCCGTTGCCGTCGGCATGGTGATTTTTCAAATCATCAACAAAAATATTATTGACATCGTGGAAGACTGGAATATGCGCTATAACCTGGACGCTTTGCGCTTTGCGATGTCCGCCATCGTTGTCGCCGCGCCGGTATATTATTTCAGCGCGTGGCAAATCAACAAAAATTTATTTTCCGGCGCTTTGGATAAAGAAGCGGGCGTGCGGCGCTGGCTGTCGTATTTGATTTTATTTATCGCTTCCGTCGTTGTTATCGGTTATCTGATCGCTTTAATCAACGTTTTTTTAAACGGGGAACTGACGCTGAAATTTTCGCTTAAAACATTGACCGTGCTGTTAATTTCGGGAATTATTTTTTCTTATTATTTTTATGATTTAAAACGGGAAAAAGTGGAAGGCAAAAAAAGTAAAATCGTCGGCGGATATTTTTACGGAACGCTCGCTGTTGTGCTCGCGGTTTTTATCGCCAGTTTTTTCTTTGTGGAATCGCCGGCGCAAGCGCGCAAGCTTCGCCAGGACAGCGAAGTGTTAAATCGCCTGTCCAGCGTCGCTTCCAGTATTGATGGTTATTATGGCGAGAAAAATAAATTGCCGGCTGATTTAAAAGCGCTGTTGGAAGATAATCTTTATTTAATAGAACGCAACGCGCAAAATCCGGTAACCAAAAAAGAGTTTGC
>JBAYGB010000127.1:0-3001 GCA_041666885.1 Patescibacteria group bacterium
AAGGAGATGGGACTGGAATTATGCGTCCCGGAAGACGCAGTGCGTCTGCTTTCCTTCCTTTCAAAGAAATCAGAGAAAAATGAATTTTTTCCCTTAGTATTAATAGGAATGAAAGAGGAGAAAATACATGGAATCGCCCAGAGGATAGGAATAGAACAACACGGTGTGAATGGGGAATTAAAAATGAGGGACTTTGAGGCTGGATGGTATAAGTCCCACAGAAATGATGCTATGTGGGCATTTCGGAAAAAAGTGGTCTAGTACAAAGTGGTTTAATCAACCAACGAGCCCCTCGCAAAATATAAATTTTGCTTGGGGCTTTTTTCTTTACCAAAAAATAGCCTGTCTGGCGTTTTTATTTGTCGCCAAGTTGAGTATATTTATAATTTACAGCTATCTATTTTTCTTAAAAATAATCGCGTTCGGAATATTTCTCGTCGGCCCTTCTTTATAAACGCCGTTATAATAAAGCGCTCGGGAAGCGCCTCCGTCCAGGTTAATAGCATACTCAACTTTAAGCGTGCTAAGAATATCGGCCAAATCCGGTACAGTCGCGTCGTACGCGATAATCAAATAAACAAAATTTTCTTTTACCGCGAACGCGTTGCGCGCGGCCTTAGTTTCCCTCTGTTTTTGGTCAACTTCCCAATCAATCAAATAATTCAAACCCTCCTCAATAATGCGCGGCTTATTGCCAAAAGCTGCTTGAATTTCCACGCCGTATTTATTTTTAAAATTTTCTTCGGAAATAAAAGCTTTGTGCGTATCTTTAAAATAATAAAATTTATTGTCCGTATCAAAAACTAATAACGGCCCGGTTGTCCAATATTTAAAATTATCTGAATTTACAAATTCTTTCAATCGGCTGTTGAATACCGGATAAAAATAACTGTTGGTTTTTCCTTGGCATGAAGAATAATCCGGCGGGCAAAAATAAGTTCCGTTAATGCCGGCAAATCCGTTATTATCTTCCACGAAATCGGCTAAAGTTTTAGCGCTGCAATTATTATCGCAATCTTTTTTATCAGCCGTGTCGGTAATAATTTCTAAATCGGGGTCGCGCAAGTCAATTGTAACTAGATCAATTTTAAATTCTTTGCCGCCGCTAACCTTGATAGTTTTATATTCATATCTGCTATATTCGTCAATTGATTCGTCTAAAATATTCTTTTTTATCAATGCCAAATCTTTTTTAGTAATACCCAAGCCCTGCTCGCGCATAACGGCAAACGCGTCTTCCGGCCGGCCTAGATAATACCGTTTTTGGTCGCTAGGGTTTATATACCATGCCTCGCCGTTTTCTTCCGCTTGGATTACAATTCTACCGGATAAACGTTTACTTAAGGGATGCAATCCCTCCGCGAGGGATATTATCCCTTCTTCACTTATTTTTACTCCCGCCACCTGCGGCTGTCAGTCACCCGCTGAAATTTTTGCCAAATCAGCATTGGTAATTCCCAAACCCAGCTCGCGCATAATTTTAAAAGCGTCGTCCGGGCGGCCTAAATAATAACGTTTTTTATTTTCCGGATAGACGTACCATCCCTCGCCGTTGCGCTCCACGTCCAATAAAATTTTTCCGGACAGGCGCTCGCTCGCTGCTCCGGCCTGTGCCGCCGCATTGGGGAATAGCAGAAGAAAAACGGCTAAAGCCGCTCCATAATATATTTTTTGTAGAAACTTGGTTATTTTCATATTGGCATTATAGCATAAAACAAAAAACCGCCGTATTAAGGCGGTTAATTGTCAATTGTCAAAAGTTAACTGCTAATTATGGAGCGGGATACCGGAATCGAACCGGCGTCCTCAGCTTGGAAGGCTAATGTACTACCATTGTACGAATCCCGCATATTAGTATTTTAAAGTTTAAAATCATTCCTACCGGCAGCCGCTATATTCACCCGCCCAAATGCAAAGCATTATGGGAGGGCTATACCCGCGATTATGTTTAACTTAACATAAAAATATTTAATATTCAATCTTGCCTGCCAATACCTTGCCTGCCGTTAGGCAGATATCAAATACTTTTTAAAAATTCCTTAATTACATCCGAAACATCTTCCGCCGTCTTCGTCTTCATTAATTTTATCCTTAGTTCTTTCGCTCCATCAAATCCGGACGCGTAGGCTTTAAAATGTTTTTTCATAATATTAAAATTTCTTCGCCCGCCGTAGTCCCGCTTTGCGGGACGAAGGAGGGTTTTTCCATAGTATAACTTTTCAAATAACTTAGCATGCTCAATCATAACATTCAACTTCTCTTTAACGTCGGGCTCCCTCCCCTTACTAAGGGGAGGCCTGCCTGCCGGCGAGGCAGGGTTGGGGAGGGGTCGGAAAAACCACGGATTGCCAAACGCCGCGCGGCCGATCATTATGCCATCCAATTTATATTGCTTTGCTTTTTGATAAGCGTCGGTTAAATCAACTACGTCGCCGTTGCCGATTATTAAGGTTTTAGTTTTACTTTTTTTAACAACTTCCGCGGCTCGGCCGATTATATCCCAACTTGCCGGAACGCGCGACATTTCTTTGCGCGTCCGGCCATGAACTATAATAGCCGCCGGTTGTGTTATAAGCAACGCCGGAATCCAAGTTTCAATTTCATTTTTATAATAGCCGATGCGCGTTTTAACGGAAACCGGCATTTTACCCGCTCCCTTTTTTGTCGCTAAAATAATTTCTTGCGCGAGTTTTGGGTTTTTCATCAATGCCGCGCCCGCTCCTTGTTTTTCCACTTTTCTATCCGGACACCCCATATTAATATCAATTCCATCAAAGCCGAGTTTCTTTATGATTTTTGCCGCCTGATAAAATTTTTCCGGGTTAGAACCGAAAACTTGCGCGATAATCGGATGCTCGTTTGCTTTAAATTTCAAATCAGTCAGCATATTTTTATATCCCTTTTCCGAACACAAACCATTAACGGAAACAAATTCCGTCCATAAAACATCCGGCTTGCCATATTTAACAAACATCTGCCGAAACGCCTCGTCCGTTACATC
>JBAYGB010000128.1:0-2983 GCA_041666885.1 Patescibacteria group bacterium
CGGCAATTATTACGGCATCATGATTAAGATTAAAATGCTGAAAAAAATACGCGATATTATAAAATTTAAAGACCCCGAAGAACTGAGGGAAAAGATGAGAGCTGATTTGAAAGAGCTAAATGAAATAAAACAGTAAAACGCATAACATGAAAGATTTAATTTTTTTAAAAAATGACATAAAAAAAATCGCGGCTAATTTTAAAAAAGGAAAAATCGGCATTTTCCCGACTGATACTATTTATGGAATGGGCGGACGGGCGGACAAACCGGCGGTGATAAAAAAAATTTATTATTTTAAAAAGCGGGATAAAAATAAGCCGCTTTTAATTTTGGTCAACAGCATAGCGATGGCTAAAAAGTACGTTAAAATTTCTCAAATCCAAGAAAAGACGCTAAGAAATTTCTGGCCGGCGAAATTAACCGTAATTTTCAAAAGCAAAAATATTCTGCCGAAAGAAATAACCGGCGGTACGGATAAAATCGGCGTGCGTTTGCCGGATGATAAATTTTTGGCTGAAATAATAAAAAAATTAGCCGTACCCTTGATTGCCACCAGCGCGAATATTTCCGGCGGACAGAATGTTTTGGATATTCAAAACATAAAAATTAAATCCGACTTCATCGTTGACGGCGGGAAATTGCCGGAAAGCAAGCCGTCCACGATTATTGATTTTACGGGCGAAAACATAAAAATTTTAAGGAAAGGAGATGTTGATATAAAATAACCAATTTTTAATTACTAATTTCTAATCAAGTCTCAATTAACAAATGCCAAAATTATTTAGGCAGTTAGATATTGGGGTTTGGTTATTGATTAGAAATTAGTTATTAGCAATTAGAAATTTATGTATATAGATACGCATTGCCATCTAAATTTTCATGCTTTTAAAGACGACGCGGATGAAGTCATCCGTCGCGCTTTGGACGCGCAAACGGAAATTATTATTCCTTCCGCCGAACAAAAAACTTCGCGGCGCGCTTTGGAAATCGCGGAAAAGTACGACCGGGGAGTATATGCCGCGGTCGGTTTGCACCCGGTTCATTTGCAGGATCAGGAGTTTGAAGAAGAAGGGCGCAAGGTAAAAATGAAAGCGGAAAAGTTTGATTACGAACTGTACGCGCGCTGGGCCGAAACGGACAAAACAGTCGCTATCGGCGAGGTTGGTTTGGATTATTTTTATTTGCCAAAAGACGCGGATAAAATAAAACAAAATAAACAGTTACAGCAATTAACGCTTTTACAGCAATTGGAACTCGCCTACGAATTGGGCAAGCCGGCGATTATCCATTGCCGCGAAGCGCACGCGGATTTAATTCCGCTGTTAAGCGCGTTTTATAAAAATAAAAAAAAACAGCCGTCCGGCCGCGGCGTTATTCATAGTTTTTTCGGCGATTGCGATTTGGCCTGGCAATATTTTTCGTTAGGCTTTTTAATTTCTTTTACCGGCGATATCACTTTTCCGCCCAAAAAAAATAATTTGCCGGCGTATCAGGTGCGTGATGAATTAATCCGCAAAGTCCCATTGGACAAATTTATGGTGGAGACCGACAGTCCGTTTATGTCGCCCGCGCCTTATCGGGGAGAAAGAAACGAGCCTCTGCGCGTTATGGAAGTGGCGAAAAAAATCGCGGCGATTAAAAATGTTAGTTTAGCTAGCATCGCGCGGGCAACAAGCGAGAACGCGCAAATTTTATTTAATTTAAAATAAGTTAAAAATAAAAAAAGTGTCAATAGTTTATTTTGTTATGCTTATTTTATTTCATTTTGTCAATTGACCCTGTTTTATTTTTCCTCTATAATTAAAGCGAAAGTATTGTGGAAAACCGATACTGTCCGCGCGGTTAGAACGCGGTATTTTGTTTTTTTTATCAGATAACGAATAGCCATAAAAAATCACCAAATGGACACGAATAAAGATATAAATAAGAAAAATACCATTAAAGAAGTTCCTTTTTGGCAGCCGGCCATGATTATGTTTTTAAAATTGTCGGTATGGATCGCGGCGCCGATTATTATCGCTTTGTATCTGGGCGAATGGCTGGATCAAAAATTTGCGACCAAACCATGGCTTTTTTTAAGTTGCATCAGTTTGGCGTTTGTCGTGTCGCTTACGGGATTGATAAAAAATACATTTCAAGAACTAGAAAAATTAGACAATAATTCAAAAAATAAATCAGATGGAAACAGCCCAGAACAACTTAATCACGGCGGAAAATAGCGCTGAAACCCCAAACTTAACCGCGGAAGTAAAAACGGAACATACTCTATTCGCCGAACAGGTTTATCATCTCGGCAATTTTCCCGTTACCAATTCAATGCTTAATACTTGGCTTGTGGTTTTAGCGGTAATAATTTTTGGCGTATATTTAAAAGCAAAAATAAAAATAGTGCCGCGGGGATTGCAAAACGCCTTGGAGGCGGCGATGGAGGCTTTGTTTGACGTATTTGATTCGGTTACCGGTTCGCGGGAAAAAACATTAAAATTTTTTCCGTTCGTCTTCACCTTTTTTATTTTTATATTATTGAATAATTGGCTCGGGCTTTTGCCCGGCATCGGCTCAGTTGGCCAAGTGGCGGTTGAACACGGTGAAAAAATATTCATTCCTTTTTTTCGCGGCGGCACGGCCGATTTAAATACGACTTTGGCGCTCGCTCTGATCGGCGTTGTCGCCAGCCATATTTTCGGCGTGATGACGGTCGGCGTTTGGAATTATTTTAATAAGTTTGTAAATTTAAAAGCAATCATTGAAATACCGAAAAAAATAATGAAAGAGCCGACGGTTTTAATCGTTAATCCGATCAAAGTATTTGTCGGGCTTTTGGAAATCATCAGCGAATTCGCCAAAGTCGCCAGCCTGTCTTTTCGTCTTTTCGGCAATATTTTCGCCGGCGAAGTTTTAGTCGCGTCTATGGCGGCGATCATGGCTTACGGCTTGCCCATACCGTTTATGTTTTTGGAAGTGATGGTGGGAGCGATTCAAG
>JBAYGB010000129.1:0-2966 GCA_041666885.1 Patescibacteria group bacterium
AAGTTGCCGGCTGGAAGAAAGAGCTGACGGGCGTTTACAACCGCGGTTTTGAGACCGGATTTTATTTCGGCGACCCGGGCGCGGAAGGGATAAGTTATGACAAGTCGGATAATCTGTCCGCCGTTAAAAAAACGCGCGTCGGTATTGTATTGAAATATTTGCCCAAAATTAAAGTTATTTTAGTGAAGACTCAAGCAACGATAAAACTGGGGGACGAAATTTATATTGAGGGAAAGACTACTTATCTGAAACAAAAAATCAAATCAATGCAGATTGAGAAAAAAGACGTTGAACAGGTAAAAAAAGGAGAAGAAGTTGGAATCAAAGTTGAAAAAAAAGCGAAAGCGGGAGATAATATATTTACTACTACGAATATACAAATACCCACCTAAGCGTACTCATTATAAACATTTGTGGGATTAATTAAGTATTTACATATTTGTATATTCGCCTGCCTGCCGCCTGCCTGCCGATAGGCAGGGTAGGCAGGTATTTAATTCGTAATTAGTAGTGTTATGCAAATTATTATAACCAAAAATTATCAAGAGCTGTCGCAAAAGGCGGCTAATATTTTTTTAAACCAACTGGCGTTTGAACCCGATTCTGTTTTCGGTCTCGCGACCGGTTCAACGCCGCTCGGGCTGTACGCGGAAATAATTAAACGCGCGCGCGAATATTCTTATGATTTTTCCCGCGCCGTTACTTTTAATTTAGATGAATATGTTGGTCTGGATTCAACGCATCCGCAAAGCTACCATTATTTTATGGATAAAAATTTATTCAAATATTTAAACGTCAGTCCTAAAAATATTTTTATTCCCGACGGCCGGGCGAAAAATTTAGCCGCGCAGCGCGCATTATACGAAAAAGAAATTTCTCGGCGGCCGATTGATCTGCAAATTTTAGGCATTGGGCAAAATGGCCATATCGGTTTTAACGAGCCGGGCAGCGGCCAAAATTCAACCACGCAGGTTGTTAATTTAAGCGAACAGACCATAAAAGATAACGCTCGTTTTTTTCAATCCGAACAAGCGGTGCCGCGGCAGGCGATAACAATGGGCATCGGCACGATTTTAAGAGCGAAAAAAATCGTGATACTCGCGAGCGGTGAAAATAAAGCGCGCGCGGTTAAGAAAATGATTGAAACTAAACCAAGCGCGAATTGCCCGGCGAGCTTTTTGCAGCTTCATCCGAACGTGACGGTAATTTTGGATTCCGCCGCCGCCAGTTTGTTAAAAGAAAAAAAAGAAACCAAAAAAAACGGTACGAGCGAGATACTGGTACTGAACGAAAAAATATTGCCGAAAAATAAAAAGATTTTAGTTATCAGTCCGCATCACGACGACTCGGCCGTTTCGTCAGGCGCGGCGCTCGCCGCTTTATCAAAAAACAATGCCGTCACCATCGCGATAATGAGCGCCGGTTTTCGCGCCACGATTGATAATTTAACCAAAGAGCAAAAAATAGCATTGCGCGAGCGTGAGGCAACGGAAGAAAGCGAAACGTTGCGCTGTAAATTAATATTTAATTATTGCCGTTTTTACGAAAACGGAAAAAAGTTTTGGCGAGACGATTTACAACAGTTTGGAAAATTATGGCAGAAAATAAAACCGGATATTGTTATTTTGCCCGACCGCCAAGACGAGCATCCGACGCACGCGTTAAGCACGCGATTGGTTTTGGATTTTTTAAAAAAAGAAAAAGTTAAGCAAGTTGAATTATGGTTTTATGAAGGACTATGGTCGCAGCATTTGCTTCCCAATATTAATTTGGTTTTCGGCTTTGATAAATATTTACTGGCGGTTAAAAATAAAGCGATCGGCAAACATAAATCGCAAACGGCGCGCCTGCCTTTAGCCGGCGCCGCCGAAGCGCTCGCCCGTTTCCGCGCTTTAACTCTGCCCGAACAGCGGTTTGTGGCTTTTGGCGGTGAACCGCCGAAAATCGCGGATTTTGTGGAGGCGTATTATCGGGAGATATTATAAGTTGCTTTTTTAAGTGATTTGTTTTAATGTTTAGTTCAGATAAAACCAAATTTGGTTAATTTTGTTCTTATTACAAAGAAAGGTTAAAATGGCAAAGTAAATGGAAACAAAAGACAGGATTATTGTAGCATTAGACGTTCCCTCATTAGGACAGGCAGGCCAGCTTATTGATGAGCTTGCGCCTCATGTCGGATGTTTCAAAGTTGGCCTTGAATTACTCACGGCTGAAGGCGGGCCGGAAGTGGTGCGTTTTGTCCACGAACATGGAGGGGAAGTTTTTTATGACGGCAAATTTTGCGATATTCCCAATACTGTTGGCAATGCCGCAAAAGTAGTAGCTCGCTTAGGCGTAAAGATGTTTAATGTGCACGCCTCGGCAGGGATGAAGGCTATTGAAGCCGCAGTCGCCAACAAAGGCAATTCTCTTGTTCTGGGAGTTACGGTTTTAACTTCTATAGACGCAGACGAATGTGTTTCTATTTTTGGCGATCAACCAGCGATAAAAGTGAAGCAGTTTGCTCAAATGTTGGCGGACGCCGGAGCGGATGGCATTATTTGTTCTCCTAAGGAATTGGAAGCGCTAGCTGATTTTAATTTACTGAAAATTACTCCCGGCGTTCGTCCGGAATGGGCAGACGCGGGAGACCAGAAACGGGTTATGACTCCAGCAGAAGCGATAAGAGCCGGAGCGACCGCGTTAGTTATTGGTCGTCCAATCACCAAACCGCCAACAGAAATTGGTACACCTGCAGACGCGGCAGCAAATATTTGTTTAGAAATTTGGAATGCAACAAAGCAGCAGCAACCTTAAAAAGGAAATAAAACACAAATAAAAATTTCAAACGCGAAGAGGTGAAAAAAATGACCCGAGTGTGTATTAGCAAACAGTTCCCCATTATTCGTAGTCTTCCATTCATAACTTTATCTTCCTGCGGAGCATTTTATGAATGTCCGAAGGATAAAAAAGGTGGGCGAGTCGGA
>JBAYGB010000130.1:0-2938 GCA_041666885.1 Patescibacteria group bacterium
AAAAACAGTATTGAAAGAAGAAGTGCTGCAAATTACCGTGCCGACAAAAATGGGGGAGATAACCGTGTTGCCAAACCATATCCCGCTGGTCGCGAGCTTAATGCCGGGCGTGATTGAGATAAAAACTTCTGATAATAAAATTGAAACCATAGCCGTATCCGGCGGGTTCATAGAAGTTTTGCCGGATAAAGTCGTGATTTTGGCCGATACTGCCGAGCGCGCCGCGGATATTGACGAAGCGCGCGCGGAAGAAGCGCGCAAACGCGCGGAGGAATTAATGAAAGAAAAGAAAGAAGATGTTGACTTTACCGCGATACAAGCGAAAATCGCTAAAGAATTGGCGCGCGTTAAAGCTGTTCGCCGCCATCGCAGTCATTATGGCACGCAGATTGAATCTTAACTTTTTGTCATTGCGAGGAGCGAAGCGACGCGGCAATCTCGTTGTTTATCGCAGGAATCACGGGATTGCTTCGCCTACGGCTCGCAATGACAGATAATTTTTATGCCACACATTTGTCAAAATTTATTAGTGCGCTGCATGGATTTCCGCCTGACGCGGGAAATGAATAAATGGATGGAAGAAAAAGGCTATGTCAGCGATTGCGATTTAGTCTCGCTCGCCGGCGCGGGTAAAGCGATAGCTGACGACGCCAAACAAGGCGAAACGCTTCTGGATCAAATTAAGCTGTCGGTGGAGTTGCATCACTCTCATTGCGTCGTCTTAATGCATCATAGCCAATGCGGCGCGTACGCGGCCGCTTATACTTTTGCGAGCGCGGAGGAAGAAAAGGCAAAACAAGTTGAGGATATGAAAAAAGCCGCGGAAATTATTAAAACGAATAATCCCGGCATGGCGGTAAAACTTGTTTGGGCGAATTTGCAGGATGACGAGGGCGAAGAGATTGAGTTTGAAGAAATTGCTTAAATTTAAAGACAATAAAATCAACCTTAAAACCGGGGTTGATTTTTTATTGATGATGTGTTAAAGTAGTAGGCTCATTTTAAAGTTATTTTATTTATCCAAGAAGGAGAATAAAAGATGAATAAAATTATTGAGTTCCTTTTACAACACAATGAAACACAAAGCAAATTGTTTTGCAGCCCGGATATTGCGGGTGCCCGCCGACAACATCGAGGGCGGCATGATACGGAGATCGCTGCTCTAAAATGTATGGATGGCAGATTGAATGTTTCTGTATGTACAAAAATTCCTCCTGGCATTATACAGCCGTTTCGCAATCTTGGGGGACAATTTGATGTCGGTTGGCCATTTTTAAACAAGCTGTTGCTAGATTGGGTAACTTATGTTGTAAGTAACGGCAAAAATGGTGTAGTGCTTGTGACCTACCATTGGTCAAAAGGCAACCAACATCGTGGTTGCGCTGGTTTTAATTACGACACGGAAGCTGCTAAGTCTTATACCGCCAATTTGACGAGAAATATAGAAAAAATTTGCGGACAGCGGCATGCAGTTATTTATCCATTACATGTAGGAATCGAAACCGACGAAGATGCTTTGGTGTTGCACGGCAGTAATGGTAATGCGTTGAATGTTGCTGATCTCACCGAAGCAACAAAAGACGAACTACGTATGCACCTACAAAATTGTTATCCTGATATGAATGACAAAATGGTGCAAGATATTTTGCCGCTTTTGTCTGGCAATCAACATCATATCCTTGAGGTGCGGCAAACACAGCGTCCGCTCAATGACATTGAGCACAGAGAGTGCGTTCTAGGTATTGGTCGCGGATTTGGCTGGCTGCATGTTTTAAACAAGGCTTTGCTTATCGGACCATTCAGTCCGAATTTAGATGAGCCGATTGTTAAAGCGGCAAAAATTTTGTTAGATAATTTAAATGAAGGCCGCATTCCTAAGGAAGACGGCGTTGCATTATTATCTTCCGCCGTTTTTCGTGATGAAGCAGGTTTTGAACCAGGTTTTGCCGCCGCTAAATCCAATACGCTCGCCGACTTCGCTCTTTCAGTGATTAAGTCAGAAGTTCCTGAACTTTACAAATACTTACATGTTCTCAAGGGCATTGTAAACCAAAATACAATGCTCATGACAGTTATTGAATAATGTTTGGTTTAATTGTAGCCACCCATGTTTTTCGGGTGGCTTTTTCTTTTTGCCAAATCCCCGTTTTCCTGTATAATTTTGATATATGTATAATTTAAATAACGAACCCGCCTTCTCCGCCAAATCGGCGGATACGGCGAGGCAAGCAAAAATAGTATGTACGATTTAAATAGTGAACAACTCGCGGCAGTCCGGCACGCCGGTAGTCCGCTATTAATTATCGCTGGCGCGGGCACGGGAAAAACCACTGTGATTACGCAAAAAATCGGCTGGCTGATTGAACAAGGTTTGGCGAAATCGGATGAAATTTTAGCATTGACTTTTACGGAAAAAGCCGCGGGCGAGATGGCCGAACGGGTGGATATGCTTCTGCCTTACGGCTATGTTGATTTATGGATAATGACTTTCCATTCTTTCGCCGAAAAAATTTTGCGACAGCACGGCTTAGATATCGGTCTGCCGACGGATTTTAAATTGTTAAACGAATTTAAACAATGGGCTTTGATCAAAAAAAATCTGGACAAATTTAATCTGGATTATTATCGGCCGCTGGGCAACCCGACAAAATTTATTTCCGCGCTCTTGCAGCATTTTTCCCGCGCCAAAGATGAAGACATCAATCCGGCGCAATATTTGGAGTACGCGCAGGAATTAAAGCAAAATTTAGATACAATGTTGAGCGGCGGTGGAAAGCGCAAAAATGTCAAATTACAAATGTCAAATGTCAAATCCCTGCCTTGCCGGCAGGCAGGAATGTCCAATATCCAATATCTAATATCTAATTTTATTAATACAGATGGAGAACTTGACAAAGTCATCGCAGAACAAGAGGTGAAACGAATAAACGAAGTCGCG
>JBAYGB010000131.1:0-2918 GCA_041666885.1 Patescibacteria group bacterium
CTCGCCTGTTTGCGAACGGTTATAAAGCGTCTGCAATACGCCGGCCATCGTTTCCACTTCGGTTTTGATGATTTGATTTTGGTTTCTAAAAGCGGCTTTTTCAGCGGTTTGGTCAACCAAGAAAGCCAGACTGGATAGACCCAAAACCACGAATAAAATCAAAACCCAAAACGACAGCGAAAGATTTGTTAATGGTGATTTTTTCTTCATAAATTTTTTATCATGCCTTATGTTTGAAAATAAAACATGATCCTCCTTAAATAAATAAAGTTATCAACAGATGTTAAATTTTAGGGAAATATTTTAAGCGCTGAATTTATTATACCACATTTTAGAATAGAAGGGAATAATTTTTTTAAATAGCGAACGCGCGGAACGAAATCAGGAATATATTGATTTTTAGCATTGAATTGCCGAGCGGAAAATGTTAATATATTATTAATTGGAAATCGCGCGCCTAAATGAGAAAATTAACAAATTTACTATGAGAATTCCAACCAGAAGATCGGAAAAAAATAATTTGGTAAAACCGGACTTGCGCATTACGCAGGTTAAATTTGATGAATTATCGGCTAAACTAGAACGGTTAAAAAAAATCCGCCCGGGAGCGGCGGCGGAAGTGGGACGGCTGGCGGCGATGGGGGACTTTTCGGAAAACGCGGCTTATCAGATAGCCAAAGGCCGGCTGCGCGGCATAAACAGCCGCATTAGTGAGACGGAATATTTGTTAAACCATGCCGTTATAATTGAATCTTGTGAAAATAACCTGGCCGTTCAACTGGGACATACGGTAACATTAGAAGCAAACGGCAAGCAAAAAAAATATAAAATTTTAGGGTCGGCCGAATCCGATCCGCCGCGCGGCGTTATCTCCGACAGTTCGCCAATCGGCTCGGCGTTAATCAGCCGGCGAGCCGGAGAAATTATAAAAATTAAATTGAACAACAGGGAAATAGAGTATAAAATTATAAAAATAGAATAAAAGGCATCTTATTCAGCAGGATAAATTTTTATTACCCTATTTTTCGGCCGCTGCTTTTTATAAATCTGCCGGATGAGTTTGAATTTTTCCGCCGACTGTTATTTTGGGAAAATCGGCCGCGGCTGCCATGAGAAAATTCGCGGGGTTTGCCTGAATAAGCATGAGCGGACTTGCCCCGATTCATTGTATGCGGCTGGTGGCAGCTATTTTGATTGTCAGCCGTTTCAGCCGTAAGGCCGGATCTTTTAGATACCGGCAATGTTTTTTTAATTAGGCGTTCAATATCCAAAACATCGCGTTTTTGGGCGGGAGTGGCAAAAGAAATAGCATGGCCGACGTGTCCGGCACGTCCGGTGCGTCCGACGCGATGAACATAATCATTAGCTTTTTCCGGCAGGTCGTAATTAATAACCGTTTCAATATTTTTCACGTCAATACCGCGAGACGCAACATCAGTCGCGACCATCACTCTGGCGCGGCCGTTTTTAAAATCAGCTAACGCGCGCAATCTTTGGTTCAAGTTGCAATTGGAATGCATTTCCGTTGAACTGCACCCCGTTTTTCTAATAGCGAGAGCGATTTTTTTAGCGCCGTGTTTAGTGCGGCTGAATACTAAAATACTGCCTTTATATTCTTTTAAAAGTGTTTCCAGCAAAGCCGGTTTAGATTCCTGGCGGACAAAAAATATTTCGTGCGTGATATCGGCGGCAACGCTGCCGGCGGGAGTTATTTCTATTCTAATCGGAAATCTCATAAAATTATTGGCGATATTTACAATTTCCGACGGCATCGTGGCGGAAAATAGCATCGTCTGCCTTTCACGCGGTATAGTTTGCAAGATCTTTTTTATTTGCGGCGCAAAACCCATGTCTAACATTCTGTCTGCTTCATCCAGTACTAAAACCGAAATTTTATCTAACTTGATTGTCTTGCGTTCTAGATGATCAATCAACCGGCCAGGGGTGGCAATTACGATATGGGGGTTGCGCTGCAACTGAAAAATTTGTTGGCGCATATTTCCGCCGCCAATTATGATAGCGGTTTTTAGACCTAAAGACCGCCCGATTTTATTAAGCTCTTCATCAACCTGCACCGCCAGTTCTCTGGTGGGGAGTATGACAAGCCCGGTGCCTTTGGTTTGCGCCAGGCGCTGAATCATCGGCACGCCGAAAGCAAGCGTTTTGCCGGTGCCGGTTTGAGCGATGCCCATCACATCTTTTCCTTCAATGGCGATAGGGATAGTTTGGTGTTGAATCGGGGTAGGGATAGCGAATTTCAGCCGGTCTAAAATGTCTAAAATTTTAGGCGCGATTCCTAATTCGTCAAATGATTGCGGTTGTGGTGTCATAAATTCTAATAAAAAATCTGACCCGAGTTTTTAAGGCCAGATTTTTTATCTGATGCAGAAAAAGTGAGTCGTTTAAATTATACTTTATAATAGCATATCTAAATAATTCTGTCAATAGCGGGGCGGATATTAGTAGAATTACGAGCAATTTTTGCGTTTTTAAGGTAAAAAGATTACAATTAAAAAGATTATAATGATGTTAATAATTTACCTCGTTTAATAGAAGCAACTATGATAAAAATTTTACCAACCATCACAACGACTAGCGTCCGTGGCCGAGATTGGCGGGAGCAATTTAAAGAAATTAAAGAGCTGGATTTAAAAGAGGCCGCTTTTTTCCCCACTTGTTTAAGGGGTAGGAAAGCAAGGGAAAAAGCTTATGCGTTAATTGAGAATTCCCCTATAAAGACAATTCCTTTTGTGCATTTGCGGGCGGATATGGATAATGAAGAAATTGAATACCTGATGAAAAATTATGGAACAAAAATTTTTAATATCCATTCAAAAAAAGAGCACGCGCCTCAATATGATTTAAGCAAGTATAAGGATATAATTTATGTAGAGAATCATCCGACTCATTATCTTGAA
>JBAYGB010000132.1:0-2887 GCA_041666885.1 Patescibacteria group bacterium
AACCGGCCAGCAATTAACCGCGGAGGAAATAGCCGGCTTGCGAGAAAACAAAGCGGACGGCAATGTTGATGTTTTGCGAACCCAGGATACTGATAAAGACGGCCTATCTGATTATGATGAGCTTTACTTTTATAATACCTCGCCTTATTTAGAGGATACGGATAGCGATGGAATCGCGGATAAAACGGAAATTGAGAAAGGACAGGATCCTAATTGCCCGCTGGGTCAAGAATGTTTTAGCTCGGAAACGCAAACCAGTCCGGACGAAAACAGTTCAGTACAAAGCAGCGCGGCGAGCAGCGCGGCGCAGAGCAGTAAGGGAATTGATATGGAGGCGTTTAATAGTTATATGGAGCAAAGCGCGAGCGCTGATGCTTCCGCCAGTTCAGGCACTGCCAATAGCGCGGATTTAAATGTTTCGGATGCTGATTTGGAAAAGCAGGTAATAGAAGATATTTTAGCCGGCAAGGCGGACGCCACTAGTTTAAGAGAATTATTAAAGAGGTCGGGAATGGATCCGAAAATGCTTGAAAAAATAAGCGATGAACAGTTGACTAATACTTATAAACAAACTTTATCAAGTAACAAGTAACAAGCTTGCCTGTCGCCTGCCTGCCGGTAGGCAGGGTAAGTAGGTAACAAGTAACGACGAATAAGTTGTAAATAAAAAAACGTTTGAAATTACTAATTCAATAAAATCAGGAAATTATTAAGATTATAGTTACTTATGATAAAAAATATAACAGCAGGCTTGTAACTTGTAACTTGTAACTTGTAACTTGTAACTTGCGTTTCCCATGCTTTTGTCTTTAAAAAGGGTAAAATCAATCAGATTTTTAGCAAAATTATTTTTATTTTGTTTTATTTTTGTCGCCGGAGCGTTTGGATATAAGTCTGTTTTCGCGGTAGATTATGTTCCGTCAGCCGGGGTTACCGGACAACAATCTTCTTTTTATAACGATGTCGGATCCGGCGGCAACACTTTTCAACAATTAACCGGCCAAGTACCCGTTACCGATAAAGAACTGCAGCAAATAAGCGGTAATATACAGCAAATAGCCGGCAGCGAATTTAATTTTTTAAAGGGCGTAGAGACGAAAAAAACTTTATCTTCCAAATTATTTCAAACAACTCTATCAACCGCTTTAAACAGTCTAGCTTTTGACGCGGCTAATTGGATAGCGTCCGGCGGCAAAGGCCAGGGAGCGGCATTTGAACGGCGCGGCTTGGGCCAAATCGCGACCGACGCTATGGACGCGGCTGCCGGAGATTTTCTGTATACTTTAGGAAAAGAGGGAATTACCGGAGCGGGCGGTCTTAATTTATGCCAGCCCTCCTTAGGCCTTGATCTGCAAATCGGCTTGGGTTTAAAACAATTCCAGCGGCCGACGCCAAAATGCACATTCAGCCAAATGAGGCAGAATTGGGAGCAGGAATTGCGCGACCCTAATTTTTTGCGCAATTTTCAAGATTATTTTAATCCGACCTCAAACGACCTAGGCATTGCTTTAAATGTCCAAACCGCTAATTTGGAACGGATGCTTTTTGAGAAAGAAAATAAAGTGGAAGAGGCGAAAACGAATGAAATATCAGCCGGCGGCATAAAACCGATAAGCGAAATGATTTCCGGATTAAAGACAACGCCGGCGAAATTCATTTACGACGCTAAAAAGAACCAGTTGATTGAAAACTTAGGAAATAATATCGGGAAATATACCGGCGACGCTTTGGTTGACGCGCTGAATATTTTTATCAATCAATTAGCAATTCAGTTAATTCAGAAATTATTAGAAGGGGGATTATTTTCAAGCGACGGCGGTTCCGGCAGCAAAGCCGGATTATATAATCCCTACGCCGATACTGGAGCGGGCGGCGGGGTAAACGCGGCTAAAGACCGATTTAAAAAAATAATTCAGCCGCGATTTAATGTCCGGGGCGATTATGATATTTTAGCGGAATTAACCATTTGTCCGGATCAAAATCCGGGCAAAGCGGGTCCGACTAACTGCGTCATTACCGATAATTTCCGCCAGGCGGTTCAGGAACGAAAGACAGTCGGGCAGGCGATAAACGATGGTACTTTAAATAAAGAAGGAATTTTCGGTTTTGAAACGAAGAATTTAGAGCCGCGCTATGTTGATGAGAATTATCCTTACCGCACGATAATGATTTTAAGGAAATTCCGGATATTGCCGGTTTCTTGGGAAGTCGCGGCGCTGTATATTAACGAGCATTTTGAAACCGAGGGACAAAAAACTTTAGGCTACCTGGTAGATTGTTTTGACGGAGAAGATGACTATGGTGAAAAAAATACTAATTCAAATGAAGATTGGTGCCGAGGCTTGATTGACCCTAATTGGGTATTAAAAGCGCCTCTGAATTACTGCGCGCGCGAGGGCTACGGGCCGGAATTAATCGGCGAACCGCAGGTTAGCGCGGGCGGAAACTATAATATTCAGCGCAAAGACAGCTACTGCGCTGACGAACAGGCCTGCATTAAAGAGCGTTTTGACGGCTCCTGCGAGGTTTACGGCTATTGCACGGAAGAGCGCCGAACTTGGAATTTCGGCGCGGAGGATTGCAGTCCGTTATATAATACCTGCCAGACTTTTTACGGAGAGGACAAACAATCAATTTCTTATCTAAAAAATACTTTGGAATGGTGCGACGCAAGCGGCGCCGGATGCAAATGGTACAGCGCGGCGTATGATTATCCTAACGCAAAATGGAGTTCTGACGATAAAAATAAAAAATATTTCAACCGCAACGTGGAAAAATGCGATTCTAATAAAGAAGGGTGCGCCGAATTTATCCGGGCGAAAGCCGGACTGGGCACTAATTTAATATTCAACTCCGGTTTTGAAGAATGGAGCGATGACAAAACGGC
>JBAYGB010000133.1:0-2879 GCA_041666885.1 Patescibacteria group bacterium
AAGTTTTGGCGATATGGTTAAAATTGTGGTTGATATTAAGCGAGAAGTTATGGCAATTGGCGGCGAAATGCACGCGGACGCGGAAAGTTTATTATTGCAAGATGGCTCCAAACAGGATGATTTATGGGGCGCTAATCTTTATCCGGATTTGCCGGCAGACGAATGGATTGAGTATAAATCATTGATTAATATTCGTCCGCGCGCGGGCAATAGATTAATGGAAATTGAAAACGAAGAAATAAAAGAAAAAATAAAAAAAATTATTAATCAGCTGACAATTTGATTATGGCTTTCATTCATCAGGAATTATCTCAAGGCAGATGGCAGAAATTAAGTTTAGCCGAACAGATTGGAAATATCGGCTCCGAGCTCGCACGCGCCGGATCTTGGGACAAAAAAAATATTTTAGAACATAAAAACCAAGCGCTCACGCGGGCGCTGGAATTAATTGATTTGACATTAGACAGCGTTCACAAGCCATCGCAGCTAAAAGAAATTACCCGTTTGCGGGAAGCGGTCGCCGGATTGTTTGTCGGCGGAACGGAAGTTTGCGCTTCATTCGCCGATTTGGAAAAATTTTATCTGCCGTTTGCGATGATAGCAAGAAGAAATTAATTTTCACATTTAATTTATGCTTTCTTTTTTACGCGGTAAAATCTTAAATAAAAGCCAGAATTTTATTATCTTGGAAGCCAATAACATTGGCTACCAGATTTTTATTAACGCGGCGGCGTACGCGGATTTGAATGTCGGGCAGGAAATGGAATTTTATTTATACCACCATGTGCGCGAAGATATGGATGACTTGTACGGCTTTAAAAATTTTGCCGAGCTGGAATTTTTTAAATTGCTTTTGTCTGTCTCCGGCGTCGGGCCGAAATCGGCGCTGGGAGTTTTGGGTATGGCGAGCGTGGAAGATATTAAAGAGTCTATCGGCGCGGGCGATCCGTCGGTATTAACCAAAGTTTCCGGCGTCGGCAAAAAAACCGCCGAGCGAATCGTTTTGGAACTGCGCGGTAAAATTGACCATTTGGCGCCAGTTGATAGCAATGGCATGGCGAGCGCTTCCGCGAACAGCGATGAAATAGACGCGCTGATGTCTTTGGGGTATTCATTACAGCAAGCGCGCGACGCGCTGAAAAATGTTGATACGGATATAAAAGAAAGCGGGGAGCGGATCAGGGCGGCGCTACGGGGATTAAGCAGGAAGTAGAAAGTTAAAAATAAAATTGTTAAATTGCTCCATTGTTACATTGTTAAATAATATGAAGAAAAAGTCGGTGGTTTTATTTAGTTTGATTGTAATTTTGTTAGCGGTTATTTTGATAATAAATAAACGGACAGAAAGTGAAAAGCCTGCCTTGTCGGCAGACAGGTTAAAAGTTACAGGTGATAAAAGAGCAGAGGAGGAAACAGGAATAGAAAATAAAAATACAATAGAGGCGACCACGACAAATGGCAATATCCAATATCTAGTATCTAATATCAGTAATGAAAGTAGCGCGGAAAATGAAAATTATAAGGAAAATAAAGTAGATAAGAAGCAATATTATTTAGTAACCAAAGTGGTTGACGGCGACACGATTGACGTGTTAACGGGAACAACGACGGAACGAGTGCGTTTAATCGGCATCAATACGCCGGAAACGGTTGACCCGCGCAAACTGGTGGAATGTTTTGGAAAAGAAGCAAGCGCCAAAGCACACGAACTTTTGGAAAATAAAAAAGTTTATTTGGAAGTGGATGAGACGCAGGACAACCGCGATAAATATAAAAGATTATTGCGTTACGCTTTTCGCGAGGACGGGGTATTTTACAATTTGGAAATAATAAAACAAGGCTACGCGTATGAATATACTTATCAGATTCCTTATAAATACCAAATGGAGTTTAAAGCGGCGCAAGTTTATGCTAAAGAAAATAAATTAGGATTATGGGCGGATAACGCCTGCGCCGCGGTAAATGGCGCAAAAATTGCAACCTCTACAGCCGGCGCGTTGCCACCCAATTCAAATTGCAATATCAAAGGAAATATAAACAGCAAAGGTGAAAAAATTTATCATTTGCCAGCTTGCGCCTACTACGCCAAAACAATAATTAATTTAAGCCAAGGTGAAAAATATTTTTGCACCGAATCCGAAGCGATAGCGGCGGGGTGGAGGAAAGCACAGAATTGCAAGTAACAAGTAACAAGTTAAAAGTAAAAAGTTATAAAGTATGCAGTTATCATTTCTACAATCTAAATTTTGGGAAAAATTCCAGCAAAGCGTCGGCTACGCAACTTTTCGCGTTGATAATATTTTATTGATCAAAAAGCCGCTGTTTTTTGGCAGGAGTTATTTTTATATTCCTAGAGTAGATATTAGATATTTGATATTAGATATTAATGATTTTTTACATAAGATAAAAGTTTTAGCTAAGAAAGAAAAAATTATATTTTTAAAATGGGAGCCAGTTGAACAATATCCAATATCCTTGCCTCGCCGGCAGGCAGGCAATATCCAACCTTGCCTACCGGCAGGCAGGTATCCAATATATAAAGTCGCCGATGTGCAACCGTCTCAGACTATCATTTTAGATTTAACAAAAAAAGAAGATGAGCTGCTCGCGGACATGCATCCGAAAACCAGGTATAATATCCGGCTGGCGGAGAAAAAAGGTGTACCGTGCGAGAAGGAAAAGAAAGTGACTTTGAAAAATTTTGGGAGTTGATGCAAGAAACGACCGGACGCGACGGCTTTCGGGCGCATGAAAAAGAGTATTATAGTAAAATGCTAGCCCTCGCCCCAACTCCGTCTGCCCGGCAGGCAGGCCTCTCTCAAAAGGAAGGGAAGCGCGAAAATAAACTGCAAATTAAATTATACTTTGCCGAATATGAA
>JBAYGB010000134.1:0-2861 GCA_041666885.1 Patescibacteria group bacterium
ATAATTTATGGGAAGCGCCTTTTTTTGCCCGCTTATCCGCCACAAGCAATACTTTTTGGCAGATGATGCAGCAGATAAGGCAGGAAAAATTGGCAACCTATTCCTCTCATTCCATGACCTGGAAAGCGTTAGTTGATATTGACTTTTGGTCCACTAACATGGTATCGGAAGATTCGCGCATATTTTGGCATTGTTATTGCCATTACAACGGCAATTACCGAGTGGAGCCGCTGTATTTTCCGGTCTCAATGGATATCTGCATGGATAAAAACAATTGGCAGACAATTATAAATTTATATAAACAGCAGCGCCGCTGGGGCTGGGGAGTGGAAAATACTCCTTATTTGGTTTTCAATGTAATAAAAAGATGGAAAAAGATGCCGAAAAAAAACGCATTCGGCAGGATTTTTGTTCAATTTTACGGTTTTCACTCCTGGGCCACCAACGCCCTAATAATAGCTGTTATCGGCTGGCTGCCTTTAATTATCGGCGGCTCGGAATTCAATGCGACGGCGCTGTCAGGCAATTTGCCGCTTGTAACGCGGGTTTTAATGACTTTAGCGATGTTTGGTTTGGTTTTGTCGGCGATTATTTCCACTTTGCTTTTACCAAAGCAACCGCCAAAATACGGTTTTAGCAAAATATTTCAAACAATAATCCAATGGATTTTTTTGCCGGTTATCATCATAATTTTTGGCTCTATTCCGGCGCTGGAAGCGCAGACGCGGCTTGCTTTAGGAGGAAAGTGGCGGTTGGGCTTTTGGGTCACTCCTAAACAAAGATAACATTGTTCAATTGATACATTGTTAAATTGTTACGCAACGAAAGTTGCAGTATTAAGTGAACAATTCAACAATTTAGCAATTTAACAATTATTATCTCATGAAAGAAAAAATATTACACAATTGGCGAATAATAATTTTAACAATCTTGTCAGTTATTTTTTTCTATCTTTATTCGTGGTACCCGTATCAAACTGCCAAAGAGACTGATTTTAAATTCGCTTCGCCGGATGAAACCGCAAATTATTTTTGGACGCAAAAAATCAGCGGTTTGACTGCAGGCGACGCGTTAGAATCACGCTACGGCAGTGTTTTGTCATATTTTGAACCATTGAATTTAATCGCCGATGACGCGGTTATGCCGCGCAGCATGCGTTCAGACGACGGCATTGTGAAACCGGTCAGCTTTTTGGGAATAATTTTGATTTATGGCATGCTTGCGAAAATTTTTAGCTCTTGGATTATTATTTATTTAACGCCGCTGTTCGCAATTATCGGTGTTTTTTGTTTTTATGGAATAATAAAGCGTATTTTTCCGCCAGAGCCTCCCGCAGCAAAAAATATCGCATTGTTATCGGCGCTGATGCTATTCGCGCTCGCGCCGTATTGGTATTACGCGTCGCGGTCAATGTTTCATAACGTTTTGTTTATTGATTTGTTGTTAATCGGGACGTGGTTGTTTATAACGGGCAAAGACGCGATTAGCCTGCGTATCGGCAAGGCAAGAATTAGAACGGATTTTGTTTTTATATTTTTGTCAGGAATATTTATTGGTCTCGCGATTATTGCCCGCGCGTCAGAATTGATTTGGCTTGGGCTAGTAATGTTTATTTGTTGGTTCGCTTATTTTAAACAAATCGGCCGGCGCAAATTAACTGTTTTTATCTGCGGCGTTGTTTTAGCGCTTCTGCCGATGTTTTATTATAATCAGGTTTTATACGGAAATTGGCATAATTTTGGCTACTCTCAAACCGTTGAACAGGCGCAAAATGAAGTTGCCGCTGATAATATCAACGCCGTTGGCGCGCCCGCGGAACAGATTAGGCCGCAATATGCCGCGCCTCTAAAAAATAAAATTAATAAATTTTTACCCGCTGAAATCAACATTAAACAGGCCGGTAAAAGTTTTATTTATTATTACGCGATAATATTTTGGTATTTGTTTTGGCCGGCTTTTTTTGGCGGAGTTTGGCTTTCGCGCAACTGGAAAAAAATAGATAAACCTCAAAAATTGTATCTTATTGTTTTTATAATAAGCAGCGTGATTTTAGGATTATATTACGGTTCGTGGGAGATACATGACAATCCGAATAAAAACAGCACTACTATCGGCAATTCTTATACGCGTTATTTTTTACCGATGTACATTATGAGTTTGCCGCTGGCCGCGCTTATTATTGTAAAATTATCCGCTTTATTAAGGAATAAATATTTAATTTACGGAGCGCAGGCAGCTGTAATAATTGCATTTTTCGTTTTAAATTTTCAGGCCGCAGTGTTAGCGAAAGAAGAAGGTTTGCTCGTGATGAAAGATAATTTAATAAAAGACGCGAATCAGGTTAAAAATATATCTTCACAAATTGAATCGGAAGCGGTAATTATTAGCGAACGTTTTGATAAATTTTTTTGGCCGGAGCATAAAGTGATAGTCGGAAATTTATCCGATAAATCGCGTCCGTCGGCGTACGCTAAATTAGCGGAGCAAGGGACGCCGCTTTATTACTACGGTTTTATTTTTCCGCCCGGAGATCTTGCTTATTTGAACAGCCGAAAGCTTTCGGAATTTAATTTGGAATTGGAAATTATCAGATTAGATGAAGAAAATAGAATGGGATTATACAGATTACTTAGTTTATAAAGTTGAAAGCCTGCCTCGTCGGCAGACAAGTTTATAAAGTTAAAAAGTCGGTAAGGTTATAATAATAAAAAGGCCCAAGCGAATATTTATGCTTGAGCTTCAACAAACAGCAAATAAAAAAATTAAAACGATTTATGTTAAATAAAAAGGTTCTAATCCTCCATGACCTGTTTAAATTCAAAGGCGGCGCCGAGCGTTTGGTTTTAATTATGGCGCAAGGG
>JBAYGB010000135.1:0-2855 GCA_041666885.1 Patescibacteria group bacterium
AATTTTCAGACTTATTTTTAATTTATATTTATTCATGATAATCGGCCGTCTTTTCCAAAATTATAAAGGCGTTGATTGTTTCCAAATCGTCTTTTTGGTAAGAGCGAAAAAAATTATTTATTTTAATATTGGCCGGCAGGGGTTTAGCTTGCTTTTCCAAATATTTTATTTTAAAATTATGCTTGGTAAAAATATTCAAGTAGTCGGACAGTCTCAATCTGTTGGTGTAAAAAATCGACCCCTGAGTCAACTTATTCCATTCCGCCTCATCGTATTTATAAAAATTGTAAGGACTGGCGACATTAATATGGTCCCTTAAATCAATATCGTGGATCATTAAACCGCCGACCGGTAAATACCGGTTAAAATTGCCGACGGCTTGAGTAACGATTTCACGCGGCAAATGTTCCAGTACGGCGGCTGATAAAATTATGTCAAAATCGCCGATGAATTTTTCCCTTAACGTTTCGGCCTGAAGCTTAAAAAAATCAAATCGCGGACCGAAACTGATTTTTTTGTCTTTAAATTCAGCCTGCTTGAAAATATCTCTGTCATAATTTTTATAAACATTTTTTATCAGTTTCTTCTCGCTGGCGATCAATTTCTTTTCTTTGTTCAAGTCCTGATAGAGATCCGAGCTGGCCCATAATTTAAAATCGTGTTTTAAAAAAAAATAACCCAAACCGATTGAACCGCCCGAACCAATCTCTAAGATTTTTTTAGCTTTTAAGCTAACGCCGTTTTTTTCCAACTTTTCGCGCCATTGCCGATACTGCGTTAAAAAACTTTCGTAGTTTCTTTCTTGCCAGCAGTATTTAAACATTAAGGGATTAAAAAACTTATTGTTAAGCGCTTTGATGGCCAACCTGTCCAATCTGGCTTGCTGTAATAAATTTAAGCCTAATTTGGTTAAATTATTCATAAATTATTCAATGAAATTTTAATTTTATCGGCGAACATCAATTTAAATAGCTTTCGTAACCTAGAGCGAATTTTGTTTTGAAAATTTTATTGAACAATCTTAAACTTGCGAGAAACAAATACGCTTCCCCGGGAAATTTTAAAAAATTATACTTAAATCTTAAATGCACCACGGGGTAAAAAATTTTATTGATAACGTAAACTATCGGCCTAAACTCACTCGGGACTAGTTTATAAAATTCAGGGTTAGCCAAGGGCAAATAAAAATTGGCAAAAACTTCCACTTCCCAGCGGTAATCTCTGGTCCACCACGGCGCTCTGAACTTTCTTAAAGTATAGTTGGCCCAGTCTTCCAGTTTATCGGGCGGTATCAGGCCTTTCGCGATTGATCTTTGATAAAGCGCCGTGCCCGGATATGGCGTATAAAAAAATAATCTCGCCCGGAGCGTTTTATCGATTAACTTGGCGCGCCGGATCATGTCCAAAGTCAATTTTATGTCCCGATCGGGATCAACGGGAAAACACAGCATAGTGGAAAACAGCGGAGTTATTTTATGGGCATTAAGCACTTTGACAAAATTCAGATTGTCTTCCACTTTGGATTTTTTGTCTATCAAATCAAGGATGTCCTGATCGCCTGATTCGGCGCCCACGTAAATTTGCCGGCAACCGGCTTGATAAATCAAATCGATTTCTTCATCGTTGAACAATCTGAGAAAAAGAGCGGCGTGAGCGCTGGTGTCCCATTTTAAATTCAAATCGGAAGCGATCATCGCTTGGCACAATTTTAAGGTAAAATCTTTATTGACAAAAAAGTTATCATCATCAAAAGTAACGCTGTCAATGCGCGCGACTGTTTTGAAATATTTCAAATCTTGAATAATTTCGGTGATTTCTTTATTGAACCAGCGGTGTCCGTAAACTTCCGCCACGCAACAAAAAGCGCAGTTAAACGGGCAGCCGTGACTGGAAAAATATCCGATGCACCTATCGGCATAAACACTTTTAAAAACATAATCGTTTATATTGATCAATTGATAGTTTATTTTGGGAAATTGTTTAATGTCAACGAACTTATCCATTTCATTTACCGCCACCGTTCCGGCTTGTTTATAGGCTAAAGATTTTATTTGCCGAATATCAGTTTGCTCCAATAAATTTTTTAGCAGGTTGAATAAGGCATTTTCTCCCTGACCTTTGATGACAAAATCAACGTAGTCTTCCGCCAATGTCTGTTCGGGTAAAAGTGTCGCGTGCCAACCGCCCCAAACCACTTTGGCCTGGCTGCAATTTTTTATGATTTTTGAGAATTTAACGGCGCCGGTGATCTGATAACCGGTCATGGCGCTGACGCAAACCAAAAACAAACGTTGTTTTACCTTTTCAATCATAGGCAAATAATCGGCTTGCGTCTGTTCGTCAATTAAAATTATTTCCAACCCCATGTTTCTAATCATTCTTTCCAAATACAATAGAGCGTAAGGAATACGACCGCGGTTTTCTCCCGGCCAAGGTTTGGGATAAAACAAGATAACGACATTTTTATTCAATTCAATCATTTTATTTATTGATATTTAATTTGGCTAAAACCACCATCCGGCTGCTGGTTAACGGCGATAGAATCAGCACAACTAATTGCGCTAGTAAAATCTGCAAAAAGTTAGGCAAACTAAAAAACAATTTTAACAAAAATTTTACACCGCCGCCGCCATCGCCGTATCGGTAATAATAATTCAAACTCCTTAAAAAATCGGCCGGCACATTTTCCGACAAAACTTTCACGCGGCTAAAACCGTTATCCGTCAACAGTTTGGTGATGCCGACCTTACTGTAATGGAATCTGTGTCTTGGCAAATCAAAACCCGACCAATACTTTTTAAAGACTTTAGCTTCCCATGAATTTAACTGGGGTAATTTTAATATCAAATAACCGC
>JBAYGB010000136.1:0-2834 GCA_041666885.1 Patescibacteria group bacterium
AAATGATAAATTATTTTAAGGCCGCTGATTTGTTTATTTTAAATACTAACTATGAGGGTTTATCGCATACGATTTTAGAAGTAATGACGGCTGGTACTCCCGTTTTAACTACTAACGCCGGCGGAAATCCGGAAATCATAGATAATAATAAAGACGGATTATTGGTGAATTTTAACAACGAACAAGAGTTGCTCTTGGCGGCCGTAAAAATTTTAAGCGATCGAGAACTAACTGACAATTTAGTCAAAAACGCCAGTGCTAAATTAAAAAAGTTCAATTGGTCCGACGAACTGGCGGAAACCATCAAATTATTGAAAGAAGTTTATGAAAAATAAAGTGTTGTTGATCAACCCGCCTTTTAATATTACCAAAGACAATTACGACAGCTCCATTTCCGTCGGCTTATTAAGCATGGCCACTTGGTTAAACCATCGGGGCGTGCCGGTAGAAATAATTGACGGCGTCAGGCAGAGTGATTATTTGGATTTAATCAAAGCAAAAGCCGGTGAAGCTGAATATGCCGCCATTTCCGTGATGACGATGCAAATTTTTTACGCGTTAAAAATCAGCGAATTGCTTAAAAGCATTAAACCAACCATTAAAATCATTTGGGGCGGAACTCATCCGACTTTTTTTATTGAACAAACCATTAAACATCCTTTAATTGACGCGATTTGCTACGGCGAGGGAGAAGAAACGATTTACGAAATCGCGAGCGGAAAAGATTGGTCGCAAATCAACGGGCTGGCTTATCGGCAAGGAGAACAGATCGTGATCAATCCGCCGCGCGCGTTGCACGATCCGGCGCAAATGCCGCTGTTTGATTGGGATTTGGTGTCGCGGGAGATTTTACGCAATTTATATTTGATACCTTCTTTGACTTCACGCGGTTGTCCGCATCGCTGCACTTTTTGCATCAACGCCATTTTAAAAAATCACTGGCGGCCGCGCACCGTTGAACAAATTTTGCGGGACTTGGAAATCATCAAACAAAAGGAATATTTCCGCGATAAGAAGTTAAGATTTTGGGATGAAAATTTTTTTGTTGACATTAATCGCGCGAAACAGGTGATTGACGGCATGATTGAGCGCAACTTAACGATGCCGTGGGAGACGACTGTGCGGGCGGATTATATCAATGAGGGAAAAATCGATGATGAATTTTTAGCAAAATTAAAACAAAGCGGATGTTATCTTTTATCGTTCGGCGCCGAATCCGGCAGCCCGCGCATGTTAACAAAAATTAAAAAAGACATTACGCCCGAGGACATTATTCGTTCGGCGCGAATGTGTTTAAAGCATGATATTATTCCGCAGTATTCTTTTATGATCGGTTTGCCCGGCGAGACCAAAGCGGATATGATGCTCACTTTAAAATTAATTGACCGGCTGATAAAATTAAGCGATCAGATTCAGATTTTGGGCCCGCAAGCCTTTCGTCCCTATCCCGGTTCCGAATTATACAACGAATGCGTTGCCGCCGGTTGGCAAGCGCCGCAATCGTTGGCGGAGTGGTCGCAGGTATCAAGCCATGAATTAAACTATCTCGCGGTGAAAAATTTTCCTTGGGTGGAAGACAAAGATTTTGTGGAATCGATGGAAGCTTATGTTCGTTTCGGCGCGCAGAGCATTAAAAGCGCCATGGGTTCCACAATTAAAGCGCAGACATTTTTAAAATTAGGATTTGTTTTATTATGTCAGTTACGCTGGAAGTTGAAATTTTTTAAATGGCCAGTTGAATTTAAATTGGCTAAAAAATTCGTGACTAAATAAATATGATTATTTTGGTGCAAATAAATTATTCTCCCGACCATTCGGAAAAAATTCTGCCGATCGGGATTCTATCGGTCGGCAGCGCTTTGAAAAAATACGGTTTTGCCGTTGAGCTTTTAAATATTAATGAAAAAGAAATAGACCAAACCGTCCAATATATTTCCGCCCAAAATCCCGACAGCGTGGGAATTTCAGTAATGACCGGAGTGCAAACCAGGCATAGCGCGTTATTGTCTCAAAAATTAAAAGAAATGAATAAAGACTTGCCGATTTTTTGGGGCGGGATTCATCCTTCGCTGTTGCCGGAACAATGTTTACGCGAAGATTATATTGATTATGTTATCATCGGCGAGGGGGAAGAAACGGGAGTCGAGTTTTATCAAACGCTAACGGGTGACAGAAATTTTAGCAAAGTTTTAGGTTTGGGCTATAAAGAAGCCGGTAAAATTATCATCAACCCTCGCCGGCCGTTGATTGAAAATTTGGATAACTGGCGGCTTGATTTTAGTTTGCTTGATATGAACGATTATGTTTACAAGCTCGGCCCTTATCAGCGCACGGTCGCTTATAAAACCAGCCGCGGTTGCCCTTTTGGTTGCGCTTTTTGCTACAATCACGATTTTAATCAAAGCCGTTGGCGCACTTGGTCCGTAAATTCGGTGTTGGCGGATCTTAATTTTTTGAAAGCTGATTTTAAAATAGACGCCATTAAATTTTACGACGATAATTTTTTCGTGGATAAAGAAAGAGCGTTTAAAATTTTAGAGGCGGTTGATTTGCCGAGTCATATTGAGATTAGAATTGATTTCATTGATGATGAGGTGGCGCGTCGTTTAAAGGAACTGAAAGTGTTTGATATGCTTATCGGGCTTGAATCCGGTTCCGAACGTTTGTTAAAATTAATCGATAAACGTTTCAGTAAAGAACGAATGATAGCGGGAGTAAAAAGCATCGCTAAATATGATTTGCGCGCCACTTATTCTTTTATTGTCGGCCTGCCGACGGAAACCAAAGCGGAGTTTAAAGAGACGATTGATTTAATGTATGAAATTTATAAAATT
>JBAYGB010000137.1:0-2825 GCA_041666885.1 Patescibacteria group bacterium
CGGCCGATTTAAAAGCGCTGTTGGAAGATAATATTTATTTGATAGAACGCAACGCGCAAAATCCGGTAACTAAAAAAGAATTTGAGTACAAAATTTTATCCGCGCGCAAATACCAGCTTTGCACCGATTTTCAGACCGCCAATAAAACTTTGGACAAAAACCAATACGATTATTATTTGGATCAACAATGGCAGCATGACGCCGGCTACCAATGCGTTACCAAAACCGCGCAGGATAATAACGTGAAAGGCATAACGCCTTTGCAAGGAACAGTTGGATATTAAATTACACTCTTGTCATTCCCGCGTATGCGGGAATCCCCGCCTACCGGCTCGCCTCGTTGAAGCTCCGGCGAAGCGGGCAGGCAGGTCAAATTTATTCTATTCTTAGATTCTCTCCGTCAGCTGGCGGATTCGCGGGAATGATAAAAAATCCGGTATTTTGCCGGATTTTTTTATTGTCAAAAAAATAAAAGAGGGATGACGTAAATCAGATTTGTCATCCCTCGGGATTAGTGAGCGCAACCGTTCCAGCTTACCTTCCCAATCTTTTTGAACGGCATTTATTACAATTACAAATGTAAATGGTTGCGCTCGAAATTACGTTAAAAGAGCTTATTTGCGAAAATTTCCTTTGGGCAGTTTTCAGTCGCGCCCAGACTTATTCCTATCTACTTGAAGTTGACAAAACATTTTTGCCTCCCAAAGCATCATTGTTTGCGGTTGATGTCGCCCCTTTTAGCATCGGTTTGCTAAAAGGGGAACTAAGAGGACGAAAAGACAGTAGCGTTTTTCATGGTTATTTCTCCATTTTGGCCTTCGGGTTCGATTGTCCGCTCTTAAAATTTATAAGAGCTATCCTAATCCACATCATAAAACATTTTTAAAAAGAAGACAAGAGACTAGCAAAACTAATGTTTCGCCGGTTTGTTTTTGGATTTATTCTTATCATCTTCTTTGTCGTCTTCAATGCGAATACCAGGGCTAAGAATTGCATACATCGGAATAGTTGGCACCTTTTTTTCTGGCGGCGGCGGTTTTACCGGTTGTCTATTAATCGGCGCGGCCGTTAAATCAACAGCAGAAGAGCCAAAAGTTGGCATCGCGAATACTAAAAATAAAGGTATAAAACACATTTTAAAGGACATTTTTTCCTCCTGTTTTCTGAATTTGGTTGTTTGATATTGGACAATATACAAAAAATAAGATTATTTGTCAACCGATATTTTGCCCGAACGGGGAAAGTGAGATATAATAGGAATTAGTTAATCAGTTAATTGGTTGATCAGTTTTAGTAATTTTAAATATTAATCAGTTAACCGTTTAACCAATCAACTAATTAACTAAAACATATGTCCAAGAAAAAACCTAAATTGCCAAAAAAAGTGATCGCTTATTTGGAAAAAGCCGGCGTGCCGCATGAGCTGATTGAACACAAAATGGTTTATACCGCCTATGATGCGGCGATGACGATGGGAAAAAAACTGGAAGAAATCGTTAAGTCGCTCGTGGTAAAAGCCGATAAAGATTATTATATGGTTTTGGTGCCGGCGAACAGAAATTTGGATTTGGAAAAAGTGAAAAAAAATATTTCCCGGTTAAAACAAAAAGACGTGAAAGTTTTAAAAATTCCCGGAGAAAAAATAATGCAAGAAGCTTTAAAATTGAAAAACGAAACGGTCAGCGCTTTTGGCAGCCTGCATAAACTGCCGGTAATTATGGACAAGACTTTAACAAAAATTAAAAAGGGCGTATTCAGTTCAGGCAGTTACGGTCATTCCATCGAAATGAAAGTTAAAGATTTTTTAAACTTAGAGAGTGCCAGCGAAGGAAATTTTTCCATGGCTAAGAAATTGAAGAAAGTAAAAAGCAAAAAACAAAAAAATAAAAACAGAAATTAATAATATAAACAAAGCAACCAAGTAAAATAGTTTTTTTGTTTTCTTGATTTTTAGTTTTATGGATTTTAAACTACCACAATTTGAAGGCCCGCTGGATCTGCTTTTGCAATTGATTGAAGAACAGAAGATGGATATCACGGAAGTGAATTTGGCGGAAATCGCCGACAGGTACGTGGAACGCATCCGGCAAAACGGCATCGGGCCGGAAGAACTGGCTGATTTTTTAGTAATCGCAGCCAAGCTTTTGTTAATAAAATCAAAAACGCTGCTGCCGTATTTGATCCGCGAGGAAGAAGAAGCGGAGATAAAAGATTTTGAAAATCAGTTAAAAATTTATAAAGATTTTTTGGAGGCGTCAAAAAAAGTCGAAGCCATGCTCGGCGAACGGCGCTACCTGTTCGCGCGCGAGTTTAATAAAAAATCATTAAGCGAGGAAAAATTTTTTTATCCGCCGAAAAATGTCACCGTTCAGATTTTAAAGCAAGTGTTTAAAGAAATCGCCGGCCGGTTAAAAGTTGAAAAAAAGCTAGATGAAGATATATTGGTTAAAGCGGTTAATATTGAAGAAAAAATGTCGCTGATCCAAAATTTGCTCGCGCGCCTGCAAAATGTGCGCTTCGGTCATGTTTTGGAAACCGCGGTCACGCGCGTGGAAATAATCGTGAGTTTTTTGGCGATGTTGGAATTGATTAAACAGCGGACAATATTGGTCAGGCAAGGAGAATTATTTGCGGAGATAGAAATAGGGAAAGTATAGAAAAGTAAAATAATACTAATTTATACTAATGCATACTAATGAATACGAATAATTTTTCTTCACCAAGTAGTTTGCTTTACCCTCAAGAATCGTATGTGTTAGTAGGATTATTTTATAAAGTGCATAATGAGCTGGGAAGATACAGAAATGAAAAACAATACTGCGATC
>JBAYGB010000138.1:0-2819 GCA_041666885.1 Patescibacteria group bacterium
CAAGCTGGTGGACAAAGGCAATACGATCGCGGTGATTGAACATAATTTGGACGTAATAAAAAGCGCCGATTATATTATTGATTTGGGACCCGAAGGCGGCGATAAGGGCGGGGAAGTGGTCGCTTGCGGAACGCCGGAAGAAGTAGTAAAATTAGACAAAGGCTATACCGCTAAATATTTAAGCAAATATTTAAAATAATTTAAAATGAAAAATATGGCAAACAAATTTGAAATTCCTTTTTTTAGGGATCCCACTAAAAATTCGGAAGAATTGGCTGAACTAGAAAAAAAACATAGCGAAGTAAATGAAAAAATAGCGCAAGAGCGCCAAGAAACAACCCAGCGCAAAGAAGGAACGGTGGAAGTTCTTGATGCCATAATGCGCAACCCGAAATTAACCAAGCAATTATTTAAAACGGAACCGGAAGAAGGTGTAGTTGTTTTGGATGATATTCCGGCCGAACAAGATGAAAAAAAGCGCGGCGGCAGCGGCATTGATGGCTTTGTCGTTTACGAAATCAACGGTAAAAAAGTGATAATGCCGGTAAAAGCCGAACCGTTTGATTTTATACCGAATAAAAAAATGTCGCCAAGCGCCCAAAAATTGGCGACGGAAGAATTTGGAAAAAGATTACAAGCGTCGTACGATCAATGCGCGGAACAAACCATACAGGCAAATAAAAAAGAAGTGTCCGGGCCGATTGTCAGTTTAAAATTTCCGCGCGAGAATATAGGAGATTTGTTGTCGGCCACCTTGTCGGATTTGGATGATCCCGTTAAACAACCGGAAGATAAAGCGGTTTTTAAAGATAACGATGCTAAAAAGATGGAAGGATTTTTTACTTTTTTACGCAATGATATCAAAAGACAATTATCAAGAATGCTTGCGAATTTTTTTAATGAATATGCTCACTCTTATTGCGCCGGCATTCCGGAAAAAGTAATTTCTGAAAAAATGGCGTCTTTTAAGAGAGAAATGGCGGCGGAAGCAACCAGGCCGAATGCCAATCGGACCAATAATTTTTTAACGGAAGCGGATGACTTTTTAAAATATTTAGACCGAAAAGACAAAGAGGATCCGGAAATAATTAAACAATTTAATATTGATACGGCGGAAAAAAATAATTTGCGGGGTTTAATAGAAAATACCATTGATATTTTAAAACGACATGCTTAAAATAAAAATTCCTCTCATTTATCGGAGAGGAATTTTGTCAAAGAACAAAAACTCGTTGCTCTAAGCAGCGGGTTTTTCTTGTTTGCTGTTTGGCGGCTTTCCTTTTTTGTAAAGGTCTATCGTTGTAAAAGGCAGATCATTCGCTATTTTATTAATTCTAGACCAATACTTCGGATTTTCCAAGATAGGTTTTTTTTCCATGATTTTACGCTTCCGTCCACAACACAATGATATGAAAGAACTATAAAATCACTATCTCACTTTTGAAATCTTTGTCAATATTTACAAGTATTATTTTTTGTTGCATAATGCATTAATGATAAAAATATGCAGCTAGAAAAAATAAAAAAATTGCCATTCGCGCCCGGCGTTTATCAATTTTATGATGAAAACGCGAAATTGCTTTACGTCGGCAAAGCCAAATCGCTGAAAAAGCGGGTGTCTTCGTATTTCAACAAAAAAACAACCCGTCTGCCGACGAGGCAGGAAAATCAAGAAAACAAAAAAACCGAGGAACTGGTGGAAAGAATTTTCGACATTGAAATTATCACGACGAAAAATGAAGTGGAGGCATTGCTTTTGGAAGCGAGCCTGATAAAAAAATATCAGCCTCCGTACAATATTGATTTAAAAAGCGGCTCCGGCCGGTACGCTTATTTAAAAATAACGGGCGAAAAATGGCTGCGCATAGTAACTGCGCGCAATCAAAAAGATTTAAAAACAGGAAAAATATTCGGGCCTTTTGTTTCCGCGGCTGCGCGCCGGGAGACGCAGTATCAGGCGAATTCAATTTTAAAATTGCGGACTTGCAATATTTTACCCAAACAAGCCTGCCTGCTATATCATCTTAATTTATGCAGCGCGCCTTGCATCAATAATATTTCCGAAGCGGATTACGCTAATAACGTGAAACTCGCGGAAAAATTTTTGCGCGGCGATAATAAAGAATTGAAAGAAACGCTGGCGCGAGAAATGAAAGAATTTTCCGCCGCGCGGAAATACGAACAGGCGAAGTTACGGCGCGATCAGATTTTGGCGCTGGAACAAATACGCGGCAAACAAAACATTGATTTGCCCAAAGGCTACGACCAAGACGTGATTAATTATATTGTTACGCCGCGGGAAATGATTATTCAAATGTTGAATGTAGTAAAAGGATTGGTTTCCGGGCGCAAAGAATTTTATTTAGACCTCACCCCAAGTCCCTCTCCTTGCCAAGGAGAGGGAGGAGAGATATCCGAATTTTTGCGCCGGTATTATGAAAATAACGATATTCCGGAGGAAATAATTTTACCGCGAAAACTTGACGACGCGAAAGCGTTGGCGGATTATTTAAGTACATTAGGCGAACGAAAGGTTATCTTTACTATTCCGCAAAAAGGCGCCAAAAAAGAACTGCTTGATTTATTGCGGCAGAATTTGGAAATCAGCGCGCGCGTCGGCAACGCGGTTTTAAGGGAATTACAGCAAGCGTTAAATTTACCCGCCTTGCCGCGGGTGATTGAAATGTTTGACATTTCGCATACGGGCGGAAAAGAAATCGTCGCGAGCATGGTGCAATTCATTGACGGCCAGGCGAATAAAAACGGCTACCGAAAATTTAAAATAAAAACCGTTTTTGACAATGACGATTTCGCTTCCA
>JBAYGB010000139.1:0-2794 GCA_041666885.1 Patescibacteria group bacterium
AAATCCTCGCCGCCGCGCCACACCTCGGTGTTATCCATTAAATATTGAGTGTCATAATTCAACTTGGCGAAAGTAAGGCCGTTGGCCTGGCGCGTGGCCTCAATCGCGCCGGCGATAATTTTTAAATCCGGCGTGATTTGCTTGATCCACTCGCGGTCGCCGTAATTTTTTTGGTAAGCGCGCGCTACCGATAAAAAAGTCGCGGCGTAAGAATCCGAGGAGTCGTAATTTTTGCTTTCCGAATCAACCAGATATTTCGGTGTTTCGCCTTGGTCCGTCACAGCGTAGTCGTAAATCGTGCCCACCACGCCCAAGTTGTCCGGCGCGCGGTTGTATTTGGCCAAATACCATTGAATATATTTTTTGACCGCCAGCCGATAATCCGCTCCCAACTCGGACAAGGGCATGATCGCTAAGTTGGCAAAATACGGATTGATGTTCACCCCGCCCGGATTCAAAGTAAGAGCGCCGGAAGCGCGCTGGCACGACACCACCCAGTCCGCTTCGGCGCGGGCTTTTTGCAAGGCATCGGCCGGCGACATAAATGGCGCGGGCGACGGGCTGACAAGTGGAATAGCGCGTTGGCGCGGTGTGGCGCTGTCGACGCGATTGGCAATCAAAATTATTGCCGGCAGGCAAGCTAAAAAACAAAAGATAAAAAAATATTTTCGTGGCATGATACTACGCATATTTTTAAAAATACATAATGATTTTACTGCCATACAATGGTATTGTGTCACAAAATACGACAAAAAGCAAGACAAAAACTAATTTTCCACAAAACCACTTAACTAGCCGCGCCGCCTTGACAGAAGCGAAAATTCTTTAGAAACGAAAAGAGGACGGCTGTTGACATCCTCTTTTTTGTTGTTTTACTTTTTAAGTTATTTGGATATCTTATAATTCGGATATTTTATAACCGGTTATTGATTCTTGGTCTCCAAGCAAAAAGTCAAATTTTTTACTGCTATATCCATCAAACCAATCAATATTATTTGGAATATAATAACTACCGTCTAAATTTTTTAAGTCCAATCTTATCCAATCCACCACATTTTCATTATTATCTAAAGCGGAAATGTTAGCTTTAATAACATAATAGGCGGTTTCGCCGGCATTTAGATAAGCGTCTTCCCCTAATATATCGGCGGGCGAGTTTAACAGCCAATACCCTGATGTATCTCCAATAGAATCGCAACCGGATATATTTAGGGGCGCGCTGCCGGTAAAACCGCCTATTCTTTGAATATGGGCGCCGTTAATTACGGTTCCGGCAAATTTGCTAATATCAAATCTTAAATCACCTAATTTAATTTTAAGCGGATTGCCATTGGCATCAGTGTTATTATGATTCTCGGCGGTTAAAGATAGAATGGCCAGATTATATTCTCCCATGCCGTTTATCTGCTGGTTTACCGTCTCTCCACCATAGCTGGAATGCGAGCTAACCATGCCAATTTTTGAGCCGGCGATGATGTGTTCTGTGGTAGTTGCAGTTTGTGAATCTTTCTGTTCTTCGTATAAATTATTTAAATTATAATCAAACACAATTTCACCATTTTCTACAATACCATTCAAGTTTCCGTTTATTAGTAGTTGTCCGGACGATTGGCCTTCAGCGATTATTGAATCGTTAGTGTTGTTGACAATAAAGAAAATAATGTCGTGCGACTTGGCGGTTTGATTGGGTTCGGAACCCATTTTTTTTGATTTCGCGTAAATGTAAAAGAAAGAATCTTTATCTTGGTTTAGAATATAATCTAACCCATCAATTATTACCGCGGTTGGCGAACTGGGATCTCCGCAAGTAATAAATGATGAATTATCGGTAGAGGGGGAATTATATAAACAAATTTCTTCCACTGAATCTAAACCGCCAAGATAGTCGCTAAGTACGAGTTTTTTCAGTTTAATATTTTCTTTTTCCGCCCTAAGTTTTAATTTTCCTATCCACCCGCTTGTGCCGGCTAAAAATATCTGGTGTTTATTAAATCCGTCTTCATTATTTATCATTTGCAGATAAAGATTACCGACTGTTTCCAAACACGCGCCGGCCATACAGCCATTGGGGCAATAATACGGTTCAACGGAAACTTGATGATATTGGCACGCGCCTTCCATAATATATTTTCCCGTGCTGGTAGATGTACAGTAGCCCGTCGTGCTGGTGGAAAATGAACAGCAATCTTGCGATATTTTAGTTTGTTGGCAATTATCATCAACACAGCCGGATGTTTGTCCGGGCAGATTATAATTCACTCCGCCATCGGAATCAACGCACATGGACGGCACATTTTTTATTAAAACATTGTTGTTTTCCCGGCTTTCTTTCACATTGTTTTGCGGGTCAACCGTGAAAGTCACTGAAATCGGCATTATTTTGGCGGGATAGTTAACCATTACTTTTGTTATTGCTTTTGGTTTTAAAGAAGGCACTGGTAAAAGCGGTAATATTTCCTGAATATCTCCGGTCGGTGATTTCCATTCAACTTTTAAAGTGGTAGACGGGGAAGCGACGGCGCCGGCATTTTGTACCACGACCGATACCTGGCGGTCGTTATTGTCAAAAGCCGGATAAGTACCATTATTAACAATGGCTAAATCCGCCAAGCGCATTACTGGCGTCACAATAAACGCCGCTCCGCCGGCGGCCAGCGCGGCGAGGGTAGCGATGGCGAGTTTGGTGCTCGTGATACTGCTCGTGGCCACCTTGGTAAGTGTTTCCACCATACGATTTATATTAAAAAAATTAAAAAATAATTTTATTTTTATTATCCTGAATTTATTTCAGGAT
>JBAYGB010000140.1:0-2768 GCA_041666885.1 Patescibacteria group bacterium
CGGCAAAAATAAAACCGCCGTATTTTTGATAATATGAAGGCAAGTCGGTTGAGCCGCCGCCCAAAGGCAGGCGAAACGGCGTTCGGCTTAAAATAATGGTATTTTTTTTCATAATTTAATTAATTGATTGTATTTCTTTTAAAATAGCTCTCGCCGCCGAAACGCAGGTGATAATTTTACCGCTCAATACCGACCAACAGCCATGGCCATGATTGGTAATGACCGTCGGCCGCGCGTTATTCGAATCGGAAGCGGGTTCAACCGGCAAAATAACGAACATGGAGCCGACATATTGAGCCGATTTGATAATCGGCAGCCATTTGGAGCTTCGCTTCTGCATTTCCGGCCAGCGCGTTTTCAATTTTTTTAATTTTTTTTCTATTTTAAAAGCACTGTCGGAAAATGCATATTCCTCGTGAACCGACAGCGGCACGTCGCCGAAAGTATAAAGATTATCGTGACCGATGGGAATAAAAGTGGCAAACGGTCCGTCCATAACCGTTACGGCCGTTGTTTGGGGATGTTTGATTTTAACGATGATAACTTCTTTTAACCGATAATGTATTTTGCGCGGCGTAAATTTCATCCAATTGCAAAAATTATTATAATTGGCGTAAGTCGCATTGATGACATAATCAAACTCCCGTTTGACTTTTTTCTTTCCCTTTTGAATGGTTAAAACTTTTTTGCCGTCGCGGGCGAGCGCCGCTCCCGTTATCCGCTGATTAAGATTAAGAGAAATATGAGGATTATTTTTTAATTTTCTTCTTATAAATTTTTTTAAAGCTTGATAATCGTAATTTTTTTCCGGCGTCTTAACGCATACCGAAACTTCTTTACGGTTTAAAAGCTCGGCCGGCGGATAGGCATGAACATAGGGCAAGTCTTTTTTTCGGCAAATTTGCAAAAATTGCGCGGCGGAAACTTTGGAGTCGGTCTTGGCAACGGCATAATAGCTGGGAAATTTAGCGACGATTATGGGTTTAAAAAACGCTTCAAAATCTTTGGTGGCGTTTTTTATTTCTTCTATTGTTTCCCCGCTGCGAGGATAATGATACCCCATGTGATGGCGGTACTGGTTGGCGTAAGAGGCTTCAGCTAAAATATCCTCGTGCCTTTCAAACACCGAAACGGCAAAATATTTTCCCAAAATTAAAGCGCAGGTGGTGCCAAAAATTCCGCCGCCGATAACCGCTATTTTTAATTTTTTATCTTTAACCGACTTAATTGACTTCATTCATTTTTTTTAATTTCTTTAATGATATAAGGGGATCGATTAGTGCTAAGGTAATAAGTCCTTAATAAAATTTCCGCAAGTAGCCCCATCATAAAAAGTAAAATCCCTAACGAGGCAAACAGCGAACCCACAACCGGCAACGGCGTCTCGGTAAAATGTAAAATGCCCAACAGCCGCAACGCAATGGCGGTGGCAAATACTAATATGGACAATAAAACCGATACCGCTCCCCAACCGCCGAAAAACCTCAAGGGTTTAAAAAAATATTTTATAAAAAAAGCGACGCTCAATACATCAAATCCTCCCTTGATTATATGGGATAGTTTAATTTTTGAACTGCCGGATTGACGGGGAGAATGGGCGACTTCCATTTCATAAATTTTTGCTCCCCGCTCTTTGGCCACGGCAGGCAAAAACGGTTGCGCGTAGCCGAAAATTTTGAAGTCTTTGATAAAAACACTTTTATAAGCTTTTAAACCGCAGCCAAAGTCATGAATATCCATGCCGGCAATGCAATTTAAAACGTGATTGGCAAAGTAGGAAAATAACCGGCGCGTCCAATGGTCTTTTCTGTTTTTGCGCCACCCGACTACTACATCATATCCTTCACCGATTTTTTCTAACATTTTGGGAATTTCGGCCGGGTCATCTTGCAAGTCCGCATCGGAAAAAACAATAATATCGCCTTCGGCTTCCTGAACTCCTATTTCCAAAGCCGGCGTTTCACCATAATTTTTTTGCAAAAATACCGCCTTTAACGGCCGCAAGGTTTTCATTATTTCGCGGGTATTATCGGTTGAACCGTCGTCAACAAAAACCAGTTCATAGGAATCAGTTTGACCGGCCATCGCTTGCACCATCCGCCGGTGCAATTCCCTAATAGTTTCTTCTTCGTTATAAATTGGGACTACAATAGATATCATGTGATTTTAGTAATTTTACGAAATTAACGTAAAAATAATTTAAACGCAAGCACGGCGACGTTTTACTTATAGAAGCATAACAAAAAGGGACAAATTTTACAAATTCGTCCCCAAAAAAATCATTTTGGCCTACTTCCAATACTCGCGCTTAACCGCATCGCGACATGTTCCGCGGTATTCACTTCGCGCCAAGCCTGGTCTCTTAATTCAGCGATCCTTTCCGGCGCGACAGTAGTATTTATCATAACCGCATTGACATTTTTCCAATTCATCAGATCCGGGTCAAAATCGGGCGACAAATAACCTTCTTTTATCGCCGTCTCAAATAAATTGGTACCCGGAAAAGGTATGGGAATAAAAAAAGTACAGTAAGGAGCGCCGGCATCTACTAATTTTTTCCCTAAATTAATACTTTGTCGCATCTCTTCTTCGGTCTCATCGGGAAATCCAATCATCATATTTATCGGACAAGCGATTCCTACGCGGTTAGCGATTTTCGCCAATTCAACAACATCAAATCTTGATAAATCTAACTTACTGCTCGCGTATTTTTTGATTATCCTCTGGGAAGCCGACTCTACGGGAAACACTATCTGATCAAAGCCGGA
>JBAYGB010000141.1:0-2750 GCA_041666885.1 Patescibacteria group bacterium
AAATTGTCTATACCGTGCATGGATGGGTGTTTAGTGAAAATTTGTCACCTGGAAAAAAATATTTTTATAAAATATTGGAAAAATTCACCGCTAAATTTAAAGATAAAATAATTTGCCTCTCTGAATTTGAAAAACAAAATACGATTAAAAATAAAATCGCGCCGGCGGAAAAAATTTCCGTAGTCTACAACGGTATCGCGCCAATTGATTTTTTACCGCGGCTAGAAGCGCGCAAAAAACTTTCCGAATTTACCAATACTGTTATCAGTGATGAAACCATACTTATCGGCTCAATCGGTAATTTGTATAAAAATAAAGGCTATAACTATTTAATAGATTCTTTTGACAAACCTCTCGTTGCCCGTTACCCGTTACTCGTCACCATTATTGGCTCCGGATCGGAACAAAACGATTTACAATTACGCATTAAAAATTACCCGTCTCGCCATAGCGAAGCCGAGGCGGACGAGCTACAAAACAAAATAATTTTAACCGGTGCGATTTCCAACGCCGCTCAATTTTTACCAGCTTTTGATATCTATGTTTGCTCATCCGTTAAAGAAGGCCTGCCCTATTCCGTTTTGGAAGCGATGCAAGCGGGACTGCCGATTGCAAGCACTAATGTCGGCGCCATTCCGGAAGTAATTACCGACGGCGACAGCGGCTTATTGATTGAACCGAAAGATTCGAAAGCATTGGCAGAAAAAATAAAATATTTAATCAATAACCCTGAAATCGCCAAACAACTTGGAAAAAACGCCGAAGTAAAAGCGAAAAAATTTAGTTTGGAACAAATGATCAAACAAACGGAGGAGATATATAAAATGTAATTCATTTTATATTTCTTAATTCTAACTTCTTACTTCATACTTCCAAATATCCATTCCACCCTGTCCCCCGCCTTTAACTTATATTTATCGGCGGCCACTTGCGCAAATTTACCATTAACATAATACGTCCAGTAATTTTCCTGGCCGTTTTTTTTATCGCCGATACTATTAATAAAAACACCGATGCTGTAAGTTTGCGTCGCTAAATCCAGTTCTAATTTTTTTGTCCCCGCTTGCAAAATATCAAACACGGTCGTCCCCTCTTTAAACTCAACTTGCGCAGTCTTTTTTTCTGCGCCAAAATCAATGGTTAAAAAAACCATTTCTACCTTTGGCGCAACTTGTTTCACTTTGTTATCGCTGGAAGTTGCCAAGTTCTCAACGGTATTCGTCGCATTTTCCGTACTGCTAACTTCAGCTATTTCTTGCAGCTTACTTTCACTTTTTTCAACAGTAGAACATCCTGACAATAAGATCAGTACGATTAATAATATTCCTAAATTTTTTCTATATATTATCATGCTATGCGTTATGCGTTATAAGCAATCGCTCTCATAATATCCCAATCTGTCGTTGAACTTGGCAAATACTGATAAATTTCCACAAACTTTTTAATGCCGACGCGCTCCAAATCCAAGTCGCGCACGACCGGCCGTAATCCGTAAGCAATCATGCCTATTATTTTTTTGTCGCTTGCATTTTCCGCATTAAACTCCCTTTGAAAAATTCTTTTAAACTCTATTTTAGCTTTTTCTTCGGCTACTGAATTAATTTCGTTTGGCATTTCTCCATTGCTGATTCTTATGACATCTTCCCATTCGGTTAAAGTTCCCGGCATTTTTCCAAAAGCCGTTTGGTAGGAACTTAATACCCCCGCGCGTTCACCCGCGCCTAAATTGGCCGTACTTTCGGTCCCGCTGGCGACAAAATCTCTGATTTGGCCATTCATTAAAAAAATCGCTTCAATTGTCGTTTGACTAACTTGCGCTGGTAACGAATCTTCAATTTTTACCCCCAACACTTCTGATTGTTGCTCGGCGCTCTCGTTGTTTATTTTATCAACAGTAGTGGAAGCATTATCATTGTTTGGTTCATCAGGCGCTGGGCAAACTTTTTTTCGCTGGTTTTCTTGTTCAGCCGTTAAAGCGCAGTTAAGCGGCGTGGTAGTCGCAACATTCCGATATTGCCAGTTGTCAACGCAAGTGTTTTGCCAAACATCATACTCCACGTTCGCGCAATAAGTAGAATTGTTAAAAACGGCGCTACCGATAGAAGTGGAAGCGGGAATGGGAGCCGAAACGGATATTTTCAGTTGTTCAGCGGATACAAACCCTTCTTTGGCAGTAGATAAATTATAATCGCCGCCGGGTAAAACCATGCTTACTTGCCCCAAACTATCCGTTAAATAATCTTGATCAAGCCCGGTAACGGTCGCCCCAGCTAAAGGCAGCCACGTCTGATCGTTAAAATATTCAACTGAAATTAAGATTCTCTCGCCAAAATTTAAAACACTCTTACTTACGGATAACCTCGTTGGTTGGGGAATTTCATAATAGCCAACCGGATAACTTTTATCAGCTAAAGCGACTACGGCGTAAGGTGTCATTGATTTGTTATTCCATTCGGAGGCGCCGGCAATCCACCAAAAACCGCCGTCCGCATCCTGTAAAGATTGCAAGTTAGTTATCGGATTATGATTATTGCCGTCCGCGTCTGAAATAGCCCAACCGGCCGGATCCTGCCCGATTTTACGCAGGGCGCAAATTATCCAGGCGTCAGAACCGGAGTCGCTATCTATACCCCATGCCGGATTGTAAGGAAAACCGCCGTCCGTATTTTGCAAAGATTTAAGATAAACAAGAGCTTTGGCGATTACCGTATCGTTTGCGCTTACATTACTCTCAACCAATGCCATTATCG
>JBAYGB010000142.1:0-2708 GCA_041666885.1 Patescibacteria group bacterium
CGCTTCCCTGCAATTCTACGAGTATATGGTAAATCCAAAAGAGTATCCTTATCAAGCCGGCCAAACTTACACTTTTACCAATCCCTACAGCGCGAACAAAGAAACGGTGGCTGTAACTCCGGTTAATCAGGCGACGGCCGGACTTTATAACTACACGCCGCATGTTTATAACGGCAACTATAATTTTTGGAAGCTTTGGAATCAGTATTTTACCAGAATTCTAATTGACGGGTCGCTCGTGCAAGCTGACGGAGAAATAGGCGTCTGGCTTATTCAGGACGGTAAAAAAAGGCCGTTTTTAAGCAAAGGCGCGCTTACCTCGCGTTATGATGTTAATAAAATAATTACGATTAAAAAAGCGGATTTGGACGGATACGCTAAAGGCGCGCCGATAAGATTCGCCCAATACTCAATTGTCCGTTCGCCGATGGGAGATATCTATTTATTAGTTGACGATACTAAAAGAAAAGTGGCCAACCTCGGAGTATTTCGCGAGCTGGGATTTAATCCGGAAGAATTGGAAAACGCCGGTTCGCAAGATCTAGCTGATTATAGCGACGGCGCCCCGATAACCGCGGATGAAGCTTATCCGACCGGCGCTTTATTAAAAGATCCAAGCAATGGCGGAGTGTATTTTGTGATTGACGGCACGAAAGCGCCGCTGATTGACCCGATATTTTTAAAAACAAAATTTAAAAATTACTCGGTTGTAAAATCAACCGCGAAAGAATTGGCCAAATATGAAAAAATCGCGCCGGTAAAATTTGAGGACGGCTATCTGTTAAAATCAACCAGCTCTTTGAGCGTGTTTGTGGTGTCCAACGGCAAAAAGCGGCCGATAGCTTCCGCCAAAGCGTTTGAGCAATCCGGATATAAATGGAATAATATTTTAACAGTTAAACCGCAGACGCTCGCGCTCTACGATAACGGCGAACCGATAGGAGAGCAAAATTTCTAATTATTCTAATTGACCTAATTTCTAATCAATGACCAATGCTTAAATATCTAATGACTAATAATACTCAATATTGACCCTTGTCTACCCTGCCTACCGGCAGGCAGGTATTTAATATTTTATTCATTAGACATTTGAAATTTAATTAGGAATTAGAAATTAATAATTCGCCATTTAATTTTATGTTGATTTTTGCGGGCATCACTCCCCACTCTCCCCTGTTAATTCCGGCTGTGGGAAAAGAAAATACGAAAAAACTGGGAGCTACCATTAATTCCTTAAATGAACTTGAGGATGATTTTTACGCTTCCCAAATTGATACGCTGCTTATTATTACGCCTGACGATACTATCAATAAAAAATCGTTCGTAATAAATTTTTCTCCGGCCTACGGCGGAAATTTCAGCGAATTCGGAGATTTTTCCCTTAAACCTGCTTATCGCGGCGACAACGCCCTCGCTTTTATAATTAAGGACGCGTTTAAAAAGCAAGAACTGATAAAGTTAACAACGGTTGAAAAATTAAGCCATCATTCCTTAGTCCCGTTGCATTTTTTAGGCGCGCATAAAAAAGACTTTAAAATACTGCCCTTTCATACCGCCGAATTTGATTTCGCCGCTCATTTTAATTTCGGCGCGGACTTAATAGAGGTGATATTGGACAGCCCAAAAAGAATAGCGGTGATTTCTTCCCTTGAAACTTCAAGCCAGTTAAGCAAAAATTCGCCCGGCGGATATTCGCCGAAAGCGAAAAAATTTGACCAAAAAATAATTGATTTACTAAAAAATAAAAGATATTCGGAGCTTGCGGAAATTTCGCCGGAGCAGGCGGACAAAGCCGGCTTTAACGAAATAAAAGCTCTGCTTATTTTAGCGGGCATGATGTCAAAAATCAATCATCAAACCGATGTTTTGTCTTACGAGGCTCCGTTCGGGGTCGGTAATTTGACCGCGGAATTTAGGATGTAATTAAAACGACCAAAAACAATTGATTTAATTTATATTTTTAGTGTATGATAAAAACACTTAAAAAACGCTATGCCATATCTTAAATTTATTACCGATAAACAATTAATCTCAGCCGTTGGTAAAGTAGTCAAAATAATTGAAACAGCCGAACATGAGGCTGATAATAATTTACACAAAAATGTAATTGACCCCTTTTCTGCTTTATTTCATGGCGCAACGCATGCCATAACTTACAAAGAATGGATTGAACAAGAAAAAGCTAGGCAATCACAAAAAACCATGCAGAACGCGATTGGTGATTTTCATCAAGAAATACTAGGCGCCATTCCCGGCTGGTCTAATCTTGGCACAGGCGGTGGTTTAGATGTAGTAAATCTAAAAATGAAAATTATTGCAGAAGTAAAAAACAAATTCAATACTACAAAGGGCAACCATAGAGTTGAAGTATATGATGCTATAAAATCAAAACTTAAAACTGAAACATACGCAAATTTTACTGGTTATTTTGTTGAGGTTATTCCCCAGGGTAAAAAAACATATAACAAACCTTTTGTTCCACCGGACAATAAAACCAAAAGAAGACGACCGTCCAACAAATATATTAGGATTATTGATGGTAAAAGTTTCTATACATTAGCTGCCGGACGAAAATACGCTCTAAAAGAGCTGTTTGAGGCAGTGTCTCACATACTAGTAGATGAATATAAATTTAAACTAAGCAAAACAGAGGCTTTACAGTATTTCGAATTATTTAAAATGGCTTTTTCCACAGAATAACCTTTGCC
>JBAYGB010000143.1:0-2702 GCA_041666885.1 Patescibacteria group bacterium
ACCGGATGAAATATATAATCTGGGCGCGCAAAGCCATGTGCGCACCAGCTTTGAATTACCCGAATACACCGGCAATGTGGATGGGCTCGGCACTCTGCGCCTGCTTGATGCCATTCGGGACAGCGGCGTGAAAGTCAAATTTTATCAGGCCGGTTCGTCCGAGATGTTCGGCAAGGTGATGGAGAATCCCCAAAAAGAAACCACGCCGTTTTATCCGCGCTCTCCCTATGGTTGCGCCAAGGTTTATTCGCATTTTTTGTGCGTCAATTACCGCGAGGCGTACAACATGTTTATTTGCAACGGTATTTTATTCAATCACGAATCACCGCGCCGAGGCGGCACTTTTGTTACTAAAAAAGTGACGGCGGCTTTTACCAAGATAAAACTGGGCAAACAAGAAAAAATTTATTTGGGCAATTTGGACGCCCAGCGCGACTGGGGTTACGCCAAAGAATATGTGGAGGCGATGTGGATGATGTTGCAACAAGAAAAACCGGACGATTATGTCGTTGCCACCGGCGAGACCCACAGCGTGCGCGAGTTGGTGGAAGAAACAGCGCGATTGGTCGGTTTTGAAATCAAATGGGAAGGAAGCGACATAAAAGAGCGGGGGATTGATGTAAAAACCGGCAAAGTATTGGTTGAAATCGATTCGTATTATTATCGTCCCACCGAGGTGGATTTTCTTTTGGGAGACGCCGGCAAATCTAAGACCAAGTTGGGCTGGGAGCCGAAAACAAAATTCAAAGAGTTGGTTCGGATTATGATGGTGGCGGAGTTTGAAGAGCGCGGGCTAAAAGCGAGCGATTACATCATATAGGATACGAAATACGAAAAGTACAAAATTACGAAATAAGTTGATTATGGTTCAAGGGGGCAAACAATATATTTTACGACGAAAGGATCTAATTTATCCCGAATTGAGCTACCGTATTAATGGTATTTTATTTGAAGTTTTTAGGCAATTAGGTGGCGGACATAGAGAAAAATATTATCAACAGGCAACAAAGTTAGCTTTGGAGAATGTTGGTTTGGAATTTAAAGAGCAGGTGTATGTGCCGTTAAAATTTAATGATAAAATAGTTGGTAAATATTATTTGGATTTCTTGATAGATGGTAAAATAGTTTTAGAATTAAAGCGAGGGAAAATAATAGCTGTTAATAATATAGATCAAGTAAAGCAGTATTTATCAGCGTTGAATTTGAAATTGGCGATTATTGCGTCTTTTACATATAACGGCGTAAAAGTAAACAGAATTTTAAATCAATACTAAGTAACTTAGTTTTTCGTAATTTCGTAGTATTCGTATTTCGTATTCCTATGAATAAGGATTCTAAAATTTATGTGGCCGGCCATCGTGGATTGGTGGGTTCGGCCATTATTCGCAAGTTGCAATTCGCGGGCTATAATAATTTGGTTTTGCGTACGCACGCCGAGCTGGATTTATTGAATCAACAGGCCGTAGCGGATTTTTTTGCGCGGGAAAAACCGGAATATGTATTTTTGGCCGCCGCCAAGGTGGGTGGAATTTTAGCCAACAATTCTTACGGCGCCCAATTTATTTATGAAAATTTACAGATTCAAAACAATATTATTCACCAGTCATATTTAAACGGCGTGAAAAAGTTGTTATTTTTAGGTTCATCTTGCATCTATCCGCGCGCCTGTCCCCAGCCGATGAAAGAAGAATATTTACTCTCCGGCTATCTAGAGCCAACCAACGAACCGTACGCCATCGCCAAAATTGCGGGTATTAAAATGTGTCAAAATTACAACCGCCAATATGGCACGAATTTTATCGCCGCCATGCCCACCAACTCCTACGGCCCGGGCGACAACTTTGACGCGGAGAAATCGCATGTATTGCCCGCGCTCATCCGTAAATTTTATGAAGCCAAAACCAGCGGTGCCAATCAAGTGGTGATTTGGGGCACTGGCCGGCCGTTTCGTGAATTTTTGCATGTTGACGATATGGCCGACGGCTGTTTATTTCTCATGAATAATTTCAATCCCACCAAAGAACAAAATGAAAAAGGTGAAATGTTTTTTAATTTAGGAACAGGCAAGGATATTGCCATTAAAGAATTGGCGGAATTAATCAAAAAGATTGCCGGTTTTAAAGGGAAAATAGTTTGGGACCAGACCAAACCCGACGGCATGCCGCGCAAATTACTCGATGTTAGCCGGATTCATAAATTGGGCTGGACGCATAAAATTGGTCTGGAAGAGGGTGTTAAGTCAGCTTATGAGTGGTATTTAAATAATTTGCCGTCCTAACCCTTATTAACTTGTCATTCCCGCGAAAGCGGGAATCTGCGGGATTATTAACTGAATTATTCCCTACGGTATACATGTGGATAACTTAATTTGACACCTTTTGACACCCAATGACACCCAATGTATAATAGAGGGTGTCATTTAATATGTCATCCTGCCTGCCGGGGCAGGGATCTAAAATCGTTAAATTATGCCGGAAATAAGGCCAAACGAGGTATATACCACCCAGGAAGCGCAAGCTTTGCTCAAAGTCAGCAACAGCACCATGAAGCGCATGCTCAAACATGGGCTGATTCGAGCCAATAAAATTGGCAAACAATATCGAATATTAGGGCATGAATTGTTGCGTATGCTGTCGCCTCAAATTGATGTGCGGGCGACCAATTTGTATCAAAAAATAAAACACAAGACCATTGAAGCGACT
>JBAYGB010000144.1:0-2683 GCA_041666885.1 Patescibacteria group bacterium
GAGCAGACCATTAAAATTTTGGAAGGCTGGAATATAAAAGAAATCGGTGAATATTTGGAAAAAAATAAGATTGTGAAAGCCGAAGATTTTATTACTTTAACCAAACCTGCGCCCGGGTCTTGTTTTTCATTGGCATCTTGCCAAGTTTCCATTTTAGCTGATATTCCGGCCGGCGCGACTTTGGAAGGCTATCTTTTTCCCGATACTTATCGTATTTTTAAAAACGCGACGGCGGAAGATATTGTCGCCAAAATGTTAAAAAATTTTGACAATAAATTAACTGCCGAAATGCGCGCGGATATAAAAAAACAAGGCAAAAGTTTGCCGGACATTATAATTTTAGCCTCAATTATTGAAAAAGAAGTGCCTCGTCCCGAGGACATGAAAAAAATCGCCGGTATTTTTTATCAGCGTTTGAAAATCAACATGGCTTTGCAATCAGACGCCACTATTAATTTTATTACCAACAAAGGTACTACCCGTCCCAGCGCGGATGATTTGCAAATCAACAGCCCTTACAATACTTATAAAAATCCCGGCTTGCCGCCCGGCCCGATTTCTAACCCGGGAATAGAAGCGATTAAGGCGGCGATTTATCCGCAAGCCGGCGACTATTTTTATTTTTTAACCACGCCGGAAGGGCAAGTAATTTATTCTCGCACTTACGCCGAACATTTGGCGGCCAAATACAAATATTATAAATAAATTTATGAGCGATAATTTTCAGGTTTTATCTTTGGGCGGCTCTTTAATCGTTCCCAAAACCGGCATTGATTGGAAGTTTTTAAAAGAGTTTCGGTCGTTGATCAAAGAAAAAATAAAGTCCGGCCAAAAATTCATTATTATCGCCGGCGGCGGTACGACTTGCCGGCATTATCAGCAGGCGGCGAATAAAGTGGTGAAATTGCAGCCGGTTGATGTTGATTGGCTAGGTATTCACGCCAGCCGGCTGAACGCGCATTTATTGCGCACGGTTTTTTTTGATCTGGCCCATTTTGAAGTGATTAAAGACCCAACACACAAAATCAAAACCGACGCCAAGATAATTATCGCCGGCGGCTGGAAACCGGGCTGGTCAACGGATTATGACGCGGTGATGCTTGCCAAAACTTACGGCGCGAATGAGGTAATCAACCTGTCAAATATTGATTATGTTTATGATAAAGATCCAAAAAAATTCAGCGGCGCGACTAAAATCGCAAAAATCAACTGGCCGGATTTTAAAAAAATCGTCGGCGATAAATGGATTCCGGGTTTAAGCAAGCCGTTTGATCCGATAGCGTCAAAACTCGCGGCGGAATTGAATTTGAAAGTCATAATTATAAACGGCAGAAAAATAGCTAATTTGAAAAAATGCCTGGCGGGAGAGAAGTTTTGGGGGACAATAATAGAATAAAAGTAATTTTTTATTTGACTCCATAAATTCATCGTTGTATAATTAAAACGAAATTAATTTAACTTTATGGATAATGAATTAATAACCAAAAAAGATTTGAAAGAAATTTTGGCGGTCGAATTGCACGAAGTTTTAGAAGCGGTAAACCAAGGTTTTAATGAACAAACAAAAATTATCAGGGGGATTCAGCAAGAAGTGCAGGAAAATAGTAAAGAAATTCAAGAGAATAGAAGAGAGCTTTTAGAAAGCAACGAGAAAATTGCCAAAGAAATAAGCGATATGCGGCAGGAGCAAATAGCGCATCAGGGCGGTCATTTCAGAATAGACGATACTTTATTAGAACATGGCGACGCATTACAAGACCACAATAAGAGAATCGGTCAATTAGAGACTTCACTTGCTTGAATTTGACATATTATTTTAATGTGTTATTATATAACTAATTAAATCTGCCGTAATAAATACGGGATAAATTTCCACAGACAGCGGGCAGTTCGTAAAGAATGTGAGTCCTGCCGAGGAATAGCTAATTTTAGCATTTTTGTCTGTGGTAAGACCACAGTTTTTTTATTTCAAACTAGTATATTTATTATAATCAGTTGTAAAAGTTAAAAATATGCCTATCAATAAACAAAAGAAACAAGAAATTGTAAAAGAGTTTGCGGAAAAATTTACGCGCGCCAAATCCGTATTTTTTGCCAAATATTTCGGCGTCAAGGCAAACGACATTAATGAATTGCGCCGCCAGTTTAGAAACGTCGGCAGTGAATACGCGGTCGCCAAAAAAACTTTACTTGACCGGGCATTGGCGGAAAGTCACCTTGACGGCATAAAAACTCGCGGGATGGACGGAGAAATCGCCGCGATTTTCAGCTACGAAGATGAAGTGGCGCCGGCAAAGATTTTGGAAGAATTTATCAAAAAGCATGAAAAAGTGGAATTCGCCGGCGGCATTTTGGAAAATAAATTGTTAAGCGCGGAAGAAGCGCGTTCGCTCGCGAAACTGCCGTCCAAACTTGAGTTGTACGCCAAAGTCGTTGGTTCCATGCAGGCGCCGATTTCCGGTTTTGTCAACGCGCTTGCCGGAAATTTACGCAATTTGGTTTACGTGTTAAAAGCGATTGAAGATAAGCAAAAATAATCAAGCAATAAATTTAATAATAATTAAAAATTAAAATAATTTTGTCATCTTAACCAGAAGCGTAAGCGACGAAAGATTCAAATAGATTTTTCACTCCACTTCGTTTCGTTCAGAATGACAATAAGAAAAACAATATGGCAGAAGAA
>JBAYGB010000145.1:0-2656 GCA_041666885.1 Patescibacteria group bacterium
ATGGGGTGAATTTTGGCTTTTAAGATAATCATAACTTTCCCGCGTAAAAACATAGCCGCAGAATTCCCGAACGCCGTATTTTTGACTTAATAGCTCCGCCAGCGCCTGCCCGATATGAGCATAGCGGCGTTGCAATAAAAAACAGATTTTTTTATTAGGAATATTTGGTAATCCCATTTCGGTAAACATAGTTTTTAAGAGTATTTTTCATCTGTTAACATCTTAATATTTTAATCAAAATACGTCAATGGTACTTGTTGACACCTTTTGATACTTTTGTTATTATTGAAATATATGATAAAATATAAAAAATAACGAATATTGCCTATGAATGAAGAAATAAAAGATAACGCCATCTATACCACCGCCGAAGCAGAAATGCTCTTAAAAATCAGCAACAGCACCATTAAGCGGCTGTTAAAAAAAGGATTGATTAAAGCAAACAAAGTGGGCGGCCAGTATCGCATTCTAGGAAAAGAAATTTTGCGTTTAGTATCGCCGGAGATGGAACACGAAGCGATTAAATCCTATTTAGATTTGAAGCGGAAAGTGGTGGATAAAATCAATAAGTGGTAATTTTTATATTATTTTATGATATTGCCAAATACTAAATTAGTGAATTTTTCCAAAATTTTTTATAGAGCGTATTGGGGATATAAAAAGCAGATTTTAGCGCTGACCGGTTTGGGTTTTTTAAGCAGTCTGCTTGAAGGCGTAGGCATCAATGCCGCCATCCCCATATTTTCTTTTATTTCCGGCATCAGCAATAATGCCGATGATTTTATTTCTAAAATAATAAAAAAATCTTTCGGCTTTTTTCAAATAAATTACAGTTTAAAATACCTATTTATCTTTGTTTGCGGTTTGCTTATTTTCCGGGTGTTGGTTTTACTTCTGTCAAATTACATTAAAATAAAAATCGCCGCCGTGTACGAAGAAAAAACCAGAGGAGAACTATTCAAGCTCACCACGGAAGCCAATTGGCAATACTTGTTAAAGCAAAAGTTAGGCTACCTTGATACTGTCTTGGTAACCAATGTTCAGCACGGAAGTTCTTTATTGCAAGCTATCAGCAGCAGTTTAATGATGATGGTAAGTTTAATCATTTTTCTTTTGGTCGCGATAAATATTTCTTGGCTGATTACTTTAATCACCATAATTTTGGGGGGGCTGATGTTTTTTGTTTTTAAACCTTTGTTATATAAAGTAAGGGTGTTATCGCGGGAGAATGAAAAAATCAATAAGCAAACCGCCCATTACGTTAACGAAACAATTTTAGGCATGAAAACGATAAAGGTGATGTCCGCGAGCAGTAAAATCGTTGATCAGGCCAAAGAATATTTTAAAACATTAAGAGAACTGATTATTAAAACTTCATTTTTAAGAATCGCCACCGACGCCTTGATGCAGCCGGTCGGTTTGATTTTCGTTTTTATTATTTTTGCCGTTTCTTATAAAACCAGCCTTTTTAATTTTGCCGCTTTGGCCGCCATAATTTATTTAATCCAAAGAATATTCAGTTACGCCCAGCAGTTGCAAGCGACGCTTTACGCAATGACAATTTCCGCTTCCTATGTTGATAAGATACTTGAGTACAAAGACGAAGTTATAAAAAACAAAGAAGTTAATAAGGGCAAAGACAGTTTTAAATTTAACAATTCATTGGAATTTAAAGAAGTGGGTTTTTGTTATGATAATAAAAAACAGATTTTGGTTAAAGCCAATTTTGTCATCAAGCGAGGGGAAATGATTGGCTTGATCGGACCGTCCGGAGCGGGCAAAACTACGCTGGTGGATATAATTTTGCGTTTGTTCAACCCGACGAGAGGAAAAATTTTATTGGACGGAAAAAACATCAATCAAATTGATATCAGGGATTGGAGAAAAAACATCGGTTATGTTTCCCAGGATATTTTTCTTAAAAACGATACCATTGCCAATAATATAAAATTTTACAACGATTCAATTTCCGATAAAGAAATGGAAGCGGCGGCTAAAATGGCCAATATCTACGATTTTATCCAAAGCTGCCCCGACAAGTTTGCCACCGCCATTGGGGAGCGAGGGCTGATGTTATCGGTCGGGCAAAGGCAAAGAATCGTTATCGCCAGAATTTTGGCGCGTCAGCCTAAAATTTTAATTTTGGATGAAGCTACCAGCGCGCTGGATAATGAATCGGAAGTGCAAATTCAGCAGGTAATAGAAAATTTAAAGAATAAAGTAACGGTTTTATTAATCGCGCATCGCTTATCCACGGTGATGAATTGCACTAAACTGATAGTTCTGCAAGACGGAAAAACCGATGAACAAGGCACGCCGCAAGGATTGTTGGCCGACAAAGAATCTTATTTTTACAAAGTTAATAACATTAGAAATAACTAATATGTCGCCAAAAATTTTAGCCGTTATCCCGGCTCGCGGAGGCAGCAAAGGCATCAAAAATAAAAACATTAAACCATTCAACGGCAAACCATTGGTCGCTTATGCTATCGCCGCCGCCAAAGAATCAAAGTTAATAAATAAAATTATTGTTTCAACCGAAAGTGAAACGATAGCGCGACTGGCAAAAAAACTGGGCGCGGAAGTCCCATTCTTACGCCCTCAGAAACTAGCGCAAGACGACAGTTTGGTGAGAGACGCGGTGTTGCATTTATTG
>JBAYGB010000146.1:0-2652 GCA_041666885.1 Patescibacteria group bacterium
AAGCCCCGGCCACCTTTTCCGCCGCCACGCTCAAACCGGATCCCAAGGCGCCGAAAAAATAAATTAGTTAATCACATAATATGGCGAAAGATACGCCGACATTGGCGCGATTGGTAAATCAGTGGAAAATTGACCCCGTCGAAAAGCAGCGGTTGCTTCAGATTATAGCCGGGTGGAAATTGGCGCGCTGGGAAGAGGATTTAGTTTATCGTTTGGTTGCCTACGCCACCGGCGCCGAGTCCGCGGCGGTCGCAGAGTGGGGAGAGTGGGTGCGGGTTTTGCGCGGTAGTGAAAACGGCATCGTGAAATTTGCTTACGCCGAGATGGAGCAGATATCTTGGAACGGACCGGCCTTGCGGCAAGAAAGTTTTCGGAGACGGTTGGCTTGCACGGTTTATTGGGCGTTGAATGTCGGGGATGTTCCTACGGCGATGTCTATTCGGGAAAAATTGGAATACGCCAGCGCCAGCACCTTGGAATTTGACGACCTCCCCGACGATCTCAACGATTGGTACCGGCGTTTGTATCTCATTATTTGTTTCCAAAATTTTAATATTTTACCGAATTTTGTCCGTTTATTTATTATCAGCTCGCCGTTGTTGGTTTTGTCGTTTCAAATTGGATTTGACTTTGAAACATCAGCCAGAGATTTACTCAACGGCTTTGTGGATTTTGGCGTCCGTCAAGACACGGCGCGGCAGCTGGCCGTATTTTTATTGGATAACCAAACTTCGTTGGGGCGGAAAAGCGCGGAAGAAGCGGTGACGGTAAATTATTGGATTGAAAAATTTCGCGTTTACTCGCGCGGCAATTTTGGTGGGATGGATTTGGTGAATTTTATTGGCGATAAAAATTTTACCGGTTTTTGTACCGTTGAAGACAAAGATTTGATACTGTCGGTGGTGGGACTGTACACTCGTTTAGTCAATGGGTCTTTGATTGTGCCCGATGGCGATGTTGATGCTATTGTTAAGTTGGCCTTAGAGGTGGAAAAAGAAGATGATCGCGATAGCGGCGTGGCTGTGCCGGATAAAGTTGATTTCGCGGTATTACTTGGCAAGCCAATTTTTTCCGATTGGGATCGGCAGACATTGCGAGCTTGGTTGAAAAAACAGCCGGATTTATTAGAACTCAAAGATGTAGTATTAAGAGAAGTACAGAAATTAGATTGGGCCAACGAACCTTATATTAGCAATTTATTGGAGCTAAGCGATTTGATGAATAAATATTTTGGTCCCGGCGGAATTTTGGTCTATTTCGACGAAGCGCAGGGAAAATTTGTGTTAAATAAGGAATGATATTATAGTTGACTTATATTTTAGGGTATACTATAATAGTAGTATAGTTATATTATAGCGGACTTTTATGGAAGAAACCATTAAAAATATTATAAAAAGAGATATTATTGAAGAAATTATCAAATATTTAGATACCGATAATATTATTGTTTTACACGGCGCCAGGCAGGTAGGAAAAACTCATATTTTTTATTATCTGCAAGATTGGCTGCGCGCGGCCGGCAAGCCATCTTATTATTTTGATTTGGAGGATTCGCGTTTTGTTGAGCTATTGGAAAGCGGCCCGGAGGCAACGGTTGATTTTTTAAAAGGAAGCGGGGTGGATATCGCCGGCTTAATCAAGCAAAGCCAGACATTATATGTTTTTATTGATGAAATTCAGCGTCTTTCTCAACCATCCCCGTTTTTAAAGCTGGTCGCGGATCATTATAAATACCTGCGCTTGATCGTTTCCGGTTCTTCCAGTTTTGACATTAAATCCAAATTTTCCGATTCGTTGGTTGGTCGCACTGTTGATTTTGAAATTTTCAATTTATCCTTTCGTGAATTTTTGCGGTTTAAACAGCGCCCATTTGACTTGAAAGTCGAACCGGCCGGTCCAATTTTGGATCAATTAAAGCGTGATTACGAGGAATATGTTGCGTACGGCGGATATCCAAAAGTGGTTTTGGAGAATGATCGGGAAAAAAAAGAGAAATACCTACAGCAAATTATCGATACTTATATCCAGAAAGATGTGCGCGATTTGGCGCAAGTGCGCGATGTGCGTAAATTCAATAATTTGTTAAAGATTTTAGCGTCTATGAGCGGCCAATTATTGCGGGTGGCGGAGTTGGCTAAAAGTTGCCGATTGGCGCAAGCGACCGTCGAACATTACTTGTTGATTTTGGAAAATACTTATGTCATCAAATTATTGCCGCCTTTCAGTTTAAACGCCAAAGTAGAAGTGGTGAAGGCTCCTAAAATATTTTTTTACGATACCGGACTTTTGCAGATGTTGTGGTTCAAAAAGTTATCGGGAAGCAGTCAGGCCGGCAATGTGTTTGAAACCAGCGTTTTTGCCGAATTGGTCAAGCATTACGGCGCCGATCCTTTGCACTATTGGCGCACCAAAAGCCAAGCCGAAGTCGATTTTATTTTAAACGAACGGGGGCAGATGCGTCCTTTTGAGGTAAAAATGAATTTTAATAATTTTCACGCGGCCGCCGTTCAATCGTTTTGCGAGAAGTATCATTTGGCTGATTATTGGGTGGTTGGATTGGCGGGCGAGCGGAGAAAAAATAACTTTATTTATCCTTGGCAAGTTTAAGGTATGACTGACGCGAACCAACCACCCATGATCACCGTAAAAAAA
>JBAYGB010000147.1:0-2649 GCA_041666885.1 Patescibacteria group bacterium
AAAATTAAAGAAAGAGTAAAAAGTTTTCTATAAAAAAAACGATCCTCGCTAATCCCGAAAGAATAGCGAGGTCTCGGAGGCCGAAGCCCATTATGTTTATATCATAGCGTACGATTGTTCGCTTGTCAAGCGTACAGTTATCAACTATCAACAATTTAATTTTGTATGGCTAATATATTTATAATCATTCCGGCATATAACGAAGCCGCGTCAATCGCGCGAGTGATTAGATATGTCAGCGCGGCGGATAAAAGTTGGCGAATCGTCGTCGTGGACGATTGTTCAACTGATGATACGGTTAAACTTGCTCGGACAGCGGGCGCGGTTGTTTTAACGCATATTATCAATCGCGGACAAGGAGCGGCTTTGAAAACCGGCACCGAATATGCGATAATAAAAGGAGCGGACATCATTGTTCATTTTGACGCCGACGGCCAGTTTATCGCGAATGAAATTAAAAATATCATAACGCCGATTATTGATAATAAGGCGGACATTGTTTTCGGTTCCCGTTTTTTAACGCAAAAATCAAATGTGCCTTGGTTTAAAAAATACGTGATTTTGGCGCTCGCGCGTTTAATCAATAAAATTTTTTTAGGCGTAAATTTATCCGACCCGCAAGCGGGCTTTCGCGCTATGGCGCGTTCGGCGGCAAAAAAATTAAACTGGCGGCAAGACCGGATGGCGCATTGTTCGGAGATTATGCATTTGGCCTCTAAAAATAAGTTGCGCGCGCAGGAGGTGCCGATTACGATAATTTACCATGACTTCGGCCAGCGTTTTTCCGGCGGAGTAAGAATATTAAAAGAATTTTTTTTGGGAATATTTACGGGATAATTTGATCTTAGTGTCATTCCCGCGGAAGCGGGAATCTAATTAAAATTTAAGTTATTTAAATAGTGAGATTCCCGCTTCCGCGGGAATGACAAAAATTTATGCTCATCCAACAAATCATCGGTTTAGTGATAATTATTTTTTTTGTCTCTCGTTTATTTTGGCAGAAGCGAACCAACCAGTTAAACGCGGCCGAATTCAGTTTTTGGTTTATGTTTTGGGCAATCGCCGCGCTCGCCGTTGTTTTTTTGCGCGAAATTGACAGCTTGGTGCGCTATCTTGGCTTTACCGCGTCCGGTATAAATTTTTTATTATATTTGGCGGTGGTTGTTTTATTTTACTTTATTTTTCGCTTGCGCATTAGATTGGCGAAAATGGAAGGAGAGATAACGAAAGTGGTGAAAGAAATAGCAACAAGAGATAAAAAATAATCTGTCATTGCGAGCGAAGCGAAGCAACCCCGTTGATATTGCAGTCGGATTTTTAACGAGATTGCTTCACCTGCGGTTCGCAATGACAATTGCTTTATGCAAAAGGTAGGAATAATAATTGTAAATTTTACCAGCTACGCCGAACGCTTTTTAGCCGACTGCGTCGCGAGTTTAAGGGCGCAAGCGTGCCCTGATTTTTTATGGCGGTTTTATATTGTTGATAATTGTTCCGCGGAAAAATCGCGCGCGGTTTTAAAAAATTATGCGTCGGAAGCGATAATTGTTCCGCGCGCGGACGGCAATTACGCGGCGGCGAATGCTCTTGGCATTGAACAAGCGATGAAGGATGGCTGCGAGTATTTTGTAATTGCCAACATGGACGTGGTTTTCGCGCCTGATTGGCTCGCGGAATTGATAAAAGCGGTTGAGCCGGAAAATATTGGCATCGCGCAGTCAAAAATTTTATTATACGACAAAAATAAAATCAACAGCGTCGGCAACCTTATTCACTTTTTAGGTTTTGGTTTTACACGCGGTTACGGCGAAGAAGATGGCGGTCAATATGACAATATTAAAGAAATAACCGGTTACGCGTCCGGCTGTTCTTTAATTATTAAAAAAGAAGTAATAGCAAAAATTGGCAGTTACGACCGTGAATATTATATGTATCACGATGATTTGGAACTGGGCTTCCGCGCGCGGCTTGCCGGTTACAAAATTGCTTTCGCGCCGCGCTCAATCGTTTTTCATAAATACGAATTCAGCCGCTCGGTGCGCATGCTTTATTATATGGAGCGCAATCGCTATCTCGCCATTTTTTCTTTTTATAAATTGCCGACCATAATTTTAATTTTGCCGCCGTTGATTATTATGGATTTGGGAATGTTATTTTATTCTCTGGTAAACGGCTGGTTTTTTACCAAGTTAAAAGTTTACGGTTATTTTTTATCGCCCCGAACTTGGCGGCATATTTTAAGTGTGCGGCAACAGGTAAAAAAAATTCGGCTCGCGCCGGATAAAGATATTATTCAGTCTATCGCCGGGAAAATTGAATATCAGGAAATAATGAATCCGATTTTACGTTACATTGTTAATCCGGTGTTTAATATTTATTGGAATATCATTAGGTCGTTTATTTGGTGGTAGAATTTAGTGATAGAATTAGGTAAAAAGTGAATAGTAAATAGTGAACAAGGGTAAGTTTTTCATTCCTATTTACTGTTTACTTTTTACTGTTCACTATGTATTAATATATGTTAAAACTAGTAAAACTATTAGTAATTATCGCCTGGCTCGCGCTGATTTTTTGCGCTTCGCAAATGCCGTTACCGCCGGCCAATCCGACTTATCAGCCGACTTGGTTTGATTATATTTTTGATAAAGA
>JBAYGB010000148.1:0-2624 GCA_041666885.1 Patescibacteria group bacterium
GGTTCCATGCAGGCGCCGATTTCCGGTTTTGTCAACGCGCTTGCCGGAAATTTACGCAATTTGGTCTATGTGCTAAAAGCAATTGAAGATAAAAAATAAAAGCCATGGAACACAGATGATACTGATGGAACGGATAAGCACGGATTTAATCCGTGAAAATCAGTTTAATCCGTTAAATCCGTGTTCTAACATATAATTAATAAAATAATAAAAATTTTATGGCAGAAGAAAAAACAGCGGCCGAGGAAACAACTGCGGTTGAAGTACCGGCGAAATTCAAATCTCTGGTTGAAGAGATTGAAAAAATGTCAGTGTTGGATTTAGCCGAACTGGTAAAAATTTTGGAAAAAAAGTTCGGCGTCTCAGCGGCGGCTCCGGCCATGATGATGGCGGCTCCGGGCGCGGCGGCGGAAGCGGTGGAAGAAAAATCCGAGTTTAATGTGGAATTAACCGCATGCGGCGACAACAAAATTGCCGTTATCAAAGTCGTTAAAGAAATCACCGGCTTAGGCTTGAAAGAAGCCAAAGATTTGGTTGACGGCGCGCCGAAAGTGGTTAAAGAAAATGTCGCCAAAGCCGACGCGGAAGCGATGAAGAAAAAAATTGAAGAAGCGGGCGGAACAGTAACATTGAAGTAGCCCTGCGCCAAAGCTACGGGTTATAAATAAGAAATAAAAAATTCGGCTCTATGCCGAATTTTTTTGTATAGTTGACATTAAATATTTTGTTTGGTAACTTAGCAATATTGTTATCAAAGTCGTTCATTTAGAAAGGGATACGCCAATGATAGAAAAAAATAGTTTACCCGAAACCTTAGAAAGATTGTATGGAAGAGATTTAGCTGGGTTTCATTTTTCTACGGGTTACGAAGTGGTCGCCGGTGGTGGTCCGTGCTTAATGCCTGTAATCAGAACAGATTCTCCCGAGCGTGAAAATGTCATTTGTACTGATGAGGTTACGGCTAAAAAAGTGATAGGATTTGTTGAAAATTCTGGCATGCAAAGAATTTTGATATTAACAACAGCAGACTCAAGGTATGGGTATAAAATTGAAATGTTTTGTAAATCCGAACTTGCTTCGCTATTAACTCCGGATGAATTCGCTACCTTGCCGGATGGCGGCAGAAATTCATTTGCCAAAAAAGGAGAATGAAAAATTGTTTTTTCCCATCTAAAAAAGCTATCCAAGAAATACAGGATAGCTTTTTTCATTATTATTTTTTGCATTTAAATCCAAATTATCTCAAATTATTTCAAACCAAAATTTAAATTTAAATGTCAAAAATTTAGATTTTGGTGTTGTTTTGGAACAATTTGATTTTTAAATTTTGGAATAATTGATTTATATTATTTTATTTCTTCCATGCTTATCTCGTAAATCGCCGCGTCGTTCAAAAATAATATCTTTTTTTCTTTTTCCAATATGGTAAAATCTTTTAAGTTGGTGAGCGTCGGCAGTTTGTATTGCGATAAAAATTTGCCGGTTTTTTCAAAGACCGCTAAACGCGTTAATGCCGGTTCCAAGATATAAATCACGCCTTGCTCGCTATCGCCGGTCAGTTTGATTTTGGTCGGACCGGAAAAGGCGGGGCTGATAGCGGACATTTTTAATTCATTTACATAGCCGGACAAAAGTCTGATTATTTCGCCGTTATTTTTTAAAATATAAACATAACCGTCAATATCCGCGCTGACGGCGTTTTTAATGTCAATATTTTCTTTAATCCACGGTTCGCGGGAAGAAAAATCGCGGGCGAGGCGGAAGATGTTATTTTGTTGAGCGGACAAAACGTACAGGCGGCTGTTATAGCCGACAATGCCCGCGATATCATTATCGGCCGCGGCAAAATTATTATTTATTTCCGTAACATTATTTTTATCATCAACAATCGCGCCGCCGTTAGCTGATAAAAATAACGCTTGATCGTTTTGCCACAGCGCGCCGTAGTTGATATTATTGACATTAGTTTTTAAAACGCCGGCGGATTTAGCCGTCAAATTAAATTCATAAAGGGAATGGTTGTTTATGTCGGCGGCGATTAAACGCTCGCCGGTTTTAACGATCGCTTTAATATCGGCGTTAGAATTTAATTTTTTAAAATCAGTTAATTCCGCCGGATTACCAATAGTTATTACATGGCTTATTTTTTCCAATTGTTCGGCATTAACGGCGGCGAATTTGGCAATGGCGTTTTGATCCGTATTTTTCAACTGGCGCAGTTTGTCCAGTAAAATATTGGTTTCCGCTATCAACTCTTGCGCTTTTTCTTCATTGCGATATAGCAGACTCGCTTCAATTTGGTTTTGTTTTTGCGTCAGCTGCTGTATTATTTCTTGATAATTTTGCTGCGTAGTTTGCTCGTGCTTATTTTTTGTCAGCGAATAAACACTAACGCAAAAAAATGAAAGGCAAATAATGAAAATAACTAGTAATATTTTACTGATAGCGGATAAATTAAACAGCCAGCGCCAAGACGCGGCCAAATAAAATTTTGCCGCCTGCCAGCCGCGCCGGCCGCCGGCAACTGTTTTTTTTATCAACTCCGCGGGATGAGCCAATAGTTTAAGCGAAAAAAATATAAAATTTAAAGTATAAGCAAAGAAATTTTTAAGGTGATAACCTAA
>JBAYGB010000149.1:0-2619 GCA_041666885.1 Patescibacteria group bacterium
ATACAATTTATGTCCATAGTCTTTAAGCAGTTGCGGGGCATCAGTTATAAGAGCGGTGAAAGCCTCCGGTGTTTTGGCAACACAAGGCATTAGTTTAATTGGCTCGCCTTTTTTAGGGGTGGCACAAATAACGCCAATTACCTCTTGCCGATTATTTGTGGCGACAAAAATTAATTTATATTTGTCGTTAATATCGCGCGTACCACGGCGGGCATATCCGTTAAATAGTGCGTCCACCCAACTCTCGTCAACGCCGCCAAAATGCTGCGGCACTTTATCTAAGATAAGTTGCCGTACGGCTGGTTTGTGTTGCTCGGCAAGTTCTATAACTGAAACATGCTCATGTTCAAAAGACGATTCCGTCAATTCTGTCCAAAATAACTTATAGAGCATTATTTCGGTCACGCCTTCCATGTAGTGGCTTTCCGATTTTCCTGCTATAATATATCCTTTACGCAGAAAAAATTGTAGAGCACTAACATTTTTTTTAGCCACAGTACAATACATTTGACGCGCCCCTTGTTTACGGGCGTAAGTTTCAGCGTACGTCAATAACATGCTGCCGAATCCTTTTTTACCTTGTGCCGCTGGTGCGATAATAATCGGACTGATTTTGTAGGTGCCTTGTTTTTTACCTACAATATTAACCATACCTGCCGGAGTACCATCGTCTTCAAGAATAAACATCTTCTGTTCAAATGAAAAATGTCCGACATTATCTCTACCACCCGCTATGTGCGTATTAAATATGCGCGTTGCGTGTGCTAGATGATCTCCACCATAATACGGTTGGAGCGCCTCTTCCATTAAATTACACACGAACGAACGGTCATTTTCTATCGCTTCGCGTATTTGTACTGATGTTTTCATTATGGCACCTCAATATTACAGACGACCCCTACGCAGGTAGCTATACTTGCCTGTGAGTAGTAGGTAAAATTGTTAAAGGAACAATTCAAAATAACATAACAAAAATATATTATTTTGTCAACCTCTCTAGAAAAATAGTAATTACGCCAAATTGTTTTTCGTCATTTGGCGTATAAAAAGAGTGATATGTCGCAACTGCCTCAGAAACTGATGTTTTATCTGGGATAACACGCTGTATTCCTTCCTTTTCCAACATTTCAGCAAAAGTCTTGTATATTTTTATATCAACGACTTTAAAAGGAATATCTTGCGGCGCAAGAAGCAATACATCTCCCGATTTTAATTTTGCAAATTTACCCTTATTTAGTCTGCCTTCAATGGTTTTTTGCCCTGATAGTAAAAAAGAATAATAGGGCTCTTGTACGTTGAAATTAATTTTTTGCATATATCAAATTACTTAGTTACTTGTAAAATTTTATTTTATTATAAATATTATAACAAAAATAACTACTTAAAGCCACACTTGCTAATGGATTCTAATAAAATATAAAAACGCTCTCGTTTTCACGGAGGCGTTTTTTTATTCGGGAAAATAACAGTTGATGGAATTAGGCAATTATGGTACATTATAAACAGTCTACTAATTACGAATTCGTAATTCGTAGTAATATAAAATAACCTTTTAAACCTATGAAAAATTTATTTACCGCCATTGACAAGCAATTCAACGGTTTTATAGTTAATTTGGTAATCGCGGCCGTTCTGTTACTCGTATTTTCAGTATTAATCGTTTGGTCGGATTTTGTATTGCGCCTGGTTATCGGCTTATCGTTTTTAATCGCCGCCTGGATAGCTTTTTACACCGCGTATAAATTATATGAATTAAAGCGAAAGATAAAAGAATTTATACCAAGAATCAAATGATTCAAATTTTGCTGTACGTACTTATAAGTCCGCCAAACCATTAATACGAATTCACGGTACGGATTTATATGGCCGCAGATGAATGCGAATGCCGCAAATTCCGCTTAAACTGCTATAAACTGAATTCGTGGCATTCCTGCCTACCGGCAGGCAGGCGGATAGTTGTAAGAACATCTAAATCCGTACCGTGAATTCGTGTTAAGAAATCGCACGCATTATTAAATCCGTACCAAAAAAGTTCTACTACTTATGCCCAGCTCAACCCTGACAACCAAAGCGAAAACTTCCTTAACTCTTTCCGACGCCGCGAAAGATATTTTTCGCGCTGTTTATCAGAGCGAACAAAGAGAAAAAAATGATGAGGATCAGCAAGAGGCGAAAATAAAAGTAAATGACATCATTTCCAAGATGTCTTTTTTTTATGAAAAAATACGCAACGCGGTGGATTACAAAGAAGAGCATCTATTGCGCAAAAACGCGATTGAAAGGATTTTAAAGCGGCTGTTAATGATGAGGCATGAAAACGCCGAAGAAATTTCCCAGACGCTGTTGATAGAATTAATCCGGGCGGCGTATTTGGCCAATGACATCGTGCCGGAGAAAAAAGTAGGCGAGATAGCGAAAATTATTGAGCGTTTTTTAAAACTGCGCCGGTTGATTTTAGCGGCGGGGAAAAAGGATCATAAAGAAATAGAGGAGATAAAAAATTGGCTGGCCAATTTAACGGCAACGAGTATTGAAGAGAGTTTGGACGACCACCAAGTAGAGCAGGCTATCGGCAAGCATATGTTTGATATCATCAGCAAAAACATCATAGTTATATTC
>JBAYGB010000150.1:0-2606 GCA_041666885.1 Patescibacteria group bacterium
ATATTAGCAGTACTTGTCTGCCAATAAGCAGAGATTCCCGCTTTCGCGGGAATGACAGAGTACAATAATTTTCTGGCTTTATGAACTATAACTGTCTATGTTCGCAAATGCTTCTAAAATCGCAAAATTTGCACAATTGACTGGGCTTGGCCGGAAAGTCGTCATTTTTTATTCCTGTTTCTATCGCTTGAATTTTTGCCAAAATTTTTTCCTGCATTTTTATTTTTTCCTCCGCCGTGCCCAAAAAATTTATTTCGCTGTTATTGTCCAAATAATAAAATTGCAAGTTCGCCACTTTTTTTTGCATCACTTCTTCCGCCGCCAGCTGATAAATCAACAACTGCTCTTTTTCTTCCAAAGTGATTTTATTTTCCTCTTTCGGCCGGCCGGTTTTATAATCAACGATTTGTATCCCCCGCTCGCCTAAATTATCAATCCGGTCGATTTTACCATAAATCGGCTGGCCGCCGACGCGCAAATTAAACCCTTGTTCCAGCGACAAAACTTCCGGCCAATTATCTTTGTGGCGGGCGTAAAAATCCTTTAAAATATCTTTGCCTTTGGCTTTCAGTTCTTCTTTTTGCGCTTTGCTTTCATACCAATCGTCAATCCATGATTCGGCGTATAATTTTAACAAATCTTCTTGCGAAGGCAAGGTGGAGGCTATTTTTGCGTTGCTACCAAATAAATCAGCTTGCGGTAAATTTTTATTCTGTATCATCAGTCCGAAAAATTTTTGCAAAGTTAAATGCATCGTTTGGCCGAAACTGAATTTGTAATTGCCGGGCGTGGGGATTTTTAAAATATGAGCGAAACGATATTGATAAGGGCAATTGCCGTACGCCTGCAACTGCGTATAAGAATAATATTTCGGCAGTTCGTAAACCGGCTTTGATTTATTTAAATTTACATTCTCAATTTTTTTAATAAAATTAACTTTTTCTTTTTCATTATTTCTTAATTCTAAATTCTTAATTCCCAATTCTCCTAAAAATCTTGACGGCTTTTTTGTTCGCGTTCCGCCGTAATCCGGCGCCCAGGAAAAATATAATCCCGTTTTCGCGCGCGTCATCGCGACATAAAACAAACGCCGTTCTTCTTCCAAATGCGCGTCGCCTGCCGGAATTATTTCCTTAACCAGCGCGTCCGGCAAACTGATCGGGTCATGCCGCTCGGTGGTTGGAAAACGCAAATCCACCATATTAACGATAAACACATATTTGAATTCCAACCCTTTGGCCGCGTGCACGGTCAAAATTTTTATCATTTCCGGCCCGGCTTCCACATCCGGCAAAAGCGCTCCGCCTTCGCCCGATTCTATTTCCAAATTTAATTCCGTCAAAAAATTTTTTACCGACGCATCGCCCGATTCCGCGCCGAATTCGTCCATTCTTTTTTTAAACAAATTCAGCTCGCGCATTGTCTCTTTCACCTTTCCTTCTTCCTGTTCGCTTAAAAATTTTAGATACCCGCTGTCCTGCAAAAACGCCATCGCGATTTCACCCGCTTTTTTTTCTTTGATTAAAACTGTGTGATGGTTAATGGATTGCAAAACTATTTTCGCCTTTTCTTAAATTTCACGATTAAAATCGGCGCTGTATTTTACCGCCTCATACAGCGACCAGGATTTTTTCTTCGCCAAATTGACCAAATTGATAATTTCTTCGTGGCTGAATTTAAAAATGGGAATATTCAAGACACGGTACAGCGCCGTACTTTCGTGATAGTTATCAAGCAAATTAAAATAAGCGATGATGTCCATTATTACCGGCCGGTTGTACAAACCGCTGGAAGCTAAAAAAATATAAGGGAAACCGGCGATCTCCAAGGCGTTGATAAATTCTTTGGCGGAATTATTCGCCCGCACGAGAATCGCGAAATCATTCCAATTGCAATCTTTGTCTTTAGTTTTTAACTCGGCGATTTTTTCAATCACTTTATTAACCTCGTCAAACAAGTCCTCGCCTTCAATAACTTCTATCGTGCCAACATCTTTTATGTTAGCGGCAAGTTTTTTGCTTAATTCCTTTTCACTATTCACTATTTGCTGTTGGCTGTTCAACTGATATTCCAGCCGATTCGGATTATTTAATTTTATAAATTCATATGCGGCGTCCAGGATATTTTGCGCGCTGCGATAATTTTGCGTTAAAACAATTTCTTCGGCAGTGGGATAATCTTGTTTAAACTGCAAAATATTACTCATGCTCGCGCCGCGAAAACGAAAAATTGACTGGTCATCGTCGCCGACAACGGTTAAATTTGCGCCGGCCAAGTTAGAAAAATACACTTTTCCTAGTTCCCCTTCCTTAGAGCCTGTCTGCCGAAGAGGCAGAGAGGGGGTCAGGGGGTGGTGGGTATTGGCTTTTAAATTATCAACTTTATTTTCTGTATATGCATTACTACACCCTGTCAACAACTTAATTAATTCGTACTGCGCCCAGTTAGTATCCTGAAATTCGTCCACCAAAATATATTTGAACTGCTTTTGAAATTTCGCCAAAATCAACGACCGGTCGCGGAACAAGCGCAAAACATAATTTAACAAATCGCCAAAGTCCAAAGCGCTGTTATCCAATAATAATTGCTGATAAACATGATAGGCG
>JBAYGB010000151.1:0-2598 GCA_041666885.1 Patescibacteria group bacterium
CAAATAACCGCCCGGAGTTAAACCGTTGTCAATAATTTTTTTTAAAACTTGCCACGGATTATTCAAATGTTCAAAAACGTGCCTCGCGATCACCAAATCATATTTTTGTTCAAACACCAAGTCACTTGCAAAACCCGGCTGTAACCTAAGCTTATAATTTTTTTGCGCAAAATCACGGCCAGCTTGGCTTGGTTCAAGACCATTAACTTTAAAACCGAATTTTACCGCCGCGGCTAAAAACTCCCCTCGCCCGGCGCCAATTTCAAAAATTGAAGCCTGGTCTTTTTTTATTATTTTTTTTATGAATTTCAAATCAGCTTTATATTTTAAAGTTTGCAACCAGCCAAGAAATCTTTTTTTGCCGACATAAGCTTCGTAATTTTCCGGATAATACGGTTCCAATTCCTGGTCGGTTAAAACGGGCAGGCTGAAGGCTGTTTGGCAACCGGCGCAATAATTTATCTCAAAATCAGCCGATTTACCTTGCAAAATAAAATAATCCTTTCCGTTCGCTATCAACAAATCAGCTTGTTTTTGGCACAAGGGACAAGTAGGCATAAATTAAATTTTGTTTAAATAAATATTATTAATACGCTCCCCGACCGCCGTCCAGGAGAGCCGGGCTACCGCCCGCTCGCGCGCCGCTTGCCCCAAAATTTCAGCTTGTTCTTTATTGGCCAGCAGATATAAAATCTTTTCGGCAAAATCCGCGCTATCATTTAGTTTCGCGAATAAACCCGTCCCCCCCAGAATTTCTCTGGAAGTACTGCGGTCAAAGGCCACTGTCGGCAAACCCATGGCCATGTAATTATAAATTTTACCGTCGCCTTCGGTTAAAGAAATTTTTGGCGCTACGGCGACATCGGCCAAGGATAAATAGGCGGGTAACTTATCATACTCAATCCGACCTAAAAATTTTACTTGTTTTGAAATTTCCAAGTTTTGGCAAATTTCCCGATATTTTTCAAGGTTGGGAAAACCAATCACGATAAACTGCGCGCGCGGAATTTGTCTGGCCACCAAAGCGAAAGCGGCAAACATTAAATCCGCGCCTTGATAAGTTTCTAGTAAACCCAAATAAACTATCCGCGGCAAATTAAGATCTACCGCCAAACTGTCAGCCAAGGCCGCATCCGGAGCTGTTGGCTTGAATTTATCGGTATCAACGCCGTCTTTTACGTTTGCCATTCTATTCGCGGGGACTCCCAAATCAAGCAGTTCTTTCAACATGCCGTCGGATTGAGTAATGATAAAAAACCAACCGGCAATTTTTTTTTCCGCGAACCGTATCACTTTATGGCCCCAACCGCCGCTTTTAATAAAGCCGTGTTGCAAACATTCGCCGGTTAATGAGCCTTGCATATCAAATAAATATGATTTTTTGGGGAAAAACAATTTGCAAAAACGAGCGATAACCGCTCCTTCATGCAAATGCGCATGAATAATGTCCGGCTTAAATTTAATAATTGTTTTAAGACTGGTGACCGCGAGTAACGGCAGGAGTAAAATTTTGGTATAAGACGGACCGGCCGATAACTTTTTATACCACGGCAAGTTAACGGTTCTGACAATTTTTACGCCCGGGACGTCTCTGCCCAAACCGTAAGTGCATAAAATTATTTCATGTCCGATTTTTTCCAAAGCTTTTATTTCCTCGTAAATCTGCGTATGGCAACCGCGATCGGCGAAAAATGGCGTGGGGGCGATCATGACTATCTTCATAGTGATTTTTATTTTTTACTGTCTAAAAATTCAATGACATTTTGCGCGACATAGGCCACTTCTTCGTCGGTTAGGCGCAGATGCAACGGCAAGCTGATAACTTCTTTGGCAGCCAGTTCCGCACGGGGGCACGAACCTAAAGCGTACCGATACATTTCATATTCCGTGTTAACCCGATAATGCACGCCGGGGTAAATTTCTTTGGCGTTTAAATAAGTCATCAATTCGTCGCGCCATTCCGGTCTAACTCTGATTTGAAAAAGGTGCCGCGACGGCAAACAATCGTCAGCAAATTCAATCAAACCGATTTCCGGTTGACCGGACAAATATTTCAGGTATTGCCGGCAAATTTCTCGACGCCGCGCATTTCCCTGTTCAAGATATTTTAATTCAACCAGACCGATTGAGGCGATAACTGAATTGCCGTGCGCGTTGAGACCGACGCATTGCACATCATAATACCATTTATAATCTCCTTTGACTAAATTGGAACGGGCGTAAGTATCTTTGTTGATCCCCATCCAACTCCATATTCTCGCCTTTTTATCCAATTCGGCATCGCGAAAACAAATCATGCCGCCATCAGCCGTAGGTAAATTTTTGACCGCTTGAAAAGAAAAAACGGCGCAATCCGCTTCACTGCCGACATGCTTATTTTGATAGTAAGTCCCGGCCATATGAGCGGCGTCCAAAATAAAAATCAACTTATTAGCTTCACATATTTCTTTGACTTGGGACAGTTTGCCGGCATTGCCGCCGATACCGACATAAACAACCGCCTTGGTTCTTGCCGTTATTTTTCGTTTGATTGATTCCGGATCAAGGCATAAGGTTTCATCAATATCGGCAAAAACCGGCTTTAAATTTTCATACCTG
>JBAYGB010000152.1:0-2560 GCA_041666885.1 Patescibacteria group bacterium
CATGGTTAATCACAATTTGATTGCCATAGCCTGTGCCCCAGCCGGCAGCTTCCACCGTACCCGCGTCCGCCGCGTAAATTGGCGTGCCGATTTTATTCGCAATATCCACGGCGTGATGGCTCCAATTATAATATTGAGTAAGGCGGTGGCCTTCCGTCGGCCAGTTCATCTTATTGCCTTTAACGGCGCGCGCCGACGGCGGAACAATCAGTTGCTTTAATGCGGCTAAACCGGAATAGCTGGTAGTTGACGGCGAGGCATATTTTTTACTGCCGCCGGGGATAATCAACTTTTGTCCTTGTTTTAAATAACCGGAACTTGCCAATTTGTTAAAACTGGAAATCTCGCTTTCCGCGACGTCATATTTTTTGGCGATGCTTTGCAAAGTGTCGCCTTTTTGCACTGCGTACGATATGCCGCTGGTCGGTAAAATGGCTAAATTATCGCCCGGCCGAATCAGCGAATAGGCGGTTAAATTGTTTTCCCATAAAATAGTGCTGACTGAAATTTCATATTCTTGCGCGATAGTGCTGACCGTTTCGCCCGGTTGAACCGTATGAAAAACAATCGTCGTGCGCGGCCGTTTGATTTTTTTGGTTTGCGCCAAATTAGGTTTGACAATGGAACCGCCTCCCGGCGTTAAACTGCTGGGCGTTTCCAGTTCCATTTCTCCGGCCGCTTTCATTTCCGCTTGCGGTTGCACTCGGACGCTTGCTAAATTTTTTAAATAATTTTCTTCCTCCGGCGTTACCGTCGCCGATTCGTCAAAAGTTTCCACTACCAATTCTTCATCTTGGGAAAATTCGCTCTCAATCAAATAAAAAAGTATCGGTTTAGGCGCGGTCTCATCGGCCGCGAGCGTTTTTTTACTGCCGACGGTTAAATTGATAATCAAAATAATAATCGTGAGGGCGATGATGGTAAAATGAGCGGAGTGGCTGGACAATAACATTTCCGCTATTCGCCCGCGGCCGTTAAAATCAAGCTTATTTTTCAAAATCAAAAATTGCCCGTACAGTTTAATGGTTATTCTGCCGAACAGTTTTTTCCCCAAGCCGTAAGCTGGGAAAACAATAAATTTTTTCAGGCCGGTTATTATGAATTTTGCGGTAAAAGTTGTTCCTTGAAACAGCAAAATAATAATATTCAGCCCGATTTTTTTAAAATTACTGGGCATTGGTTATAACAAAAAAGACCGGTTATGGTCTTTTTTATTGTACCAAAAATGGCAGGTTAGGTCAATTTTAAACTTTGATAATTACCGGTAAAACCATCGGCCGTCGTTGCGTTTTGCGGAATAAAAATTCGCCCAAAGTGTTGCGCAATTTATTTTTAATGAAATTTTCATCGGCTTTGGTAGCGCTTTCGCCGGACATGACGATTTCTTTCGCTTTCAGGCGCGTGTCCTCCACCAATTTTTTATTTTCTTTCATATGGATAAAGCCGCGGGAAATAATATCCGGGTTGCCGACCAGCGCTCCGGTTTTAGAATAAATCGTCGCAATGACGACAATCATGCCGTCTTCGGACATTACTTGCCGGTCGCGCAAAACAACTTCGGAAATATCGCCTACGCCCAAACCGTCAACCATCACGTAGTCGGTATTCACTTTTTCTTTGGCCACTTTCGGTTTGCCGTTTTTAAATTCCAACGTTTCGCCGTTAGCCAAAACAAAAATTTTATCGGGCGCGAAACCGGCGCGCAAAGCGATTTTTTTCGCCTCCACCAATAAATAATAATTGGCGTAAACCGGCAAAAAGTAATCCGGCTTGATTTGCGCAAGCACCTCTTTGATATCGTCCGCCGTGCTATGGCCACTGGAATGCACATCCATGATTTCCGTGTGATAAACATTTTCCGTCAGCCGGTAAATTTGATCTTTAAGTTTTTGAATCGTCGCTTCGTTGCCCGGAATGATAGACGAAGAAAAAACCACCGTATCATCGCGTTGGATTTGAATATAGCGATGGTTGTTATTGACGATGCGCGCGAACGAGGCGTTATTTTCGCCTTGCGCGCCGGTGCAAATAATAATAATTTTGTTATCCGGATACTGGTGGATTTTTTCAATGCCGATCAGCGTAGTTTTGTGCGTTTTGATATAACCTAGCTCTTTGGAAATTTCAATATTCATTTTCATACTATAGCCGTCCAGCGCCACCTTTTTACCGATTTGTTCCGCGTATTCCAAAATATGCTTAACTCGCTCAATCTGCGAAGAAAAAGTGCCGATAATGATTCGCCCCGGCGCCGCGTCAATCAATTTTTGAATGTTGTCCAGCGTTGTTTTGGCCGAAGTGCGCTCTTTGGTTTTGGTCGCGCCCAAACTTTCCAGCATCAAAACGCGCGGTGACGGCAGTTTGGATAAATATTCGTATGAAACCGCCCGCCCTTCAATCGGGTCCGGTTCCAGCGCCCAATCGCCGGGGTGGATTATCGTTGCTTGCGGCGTTTGGACGATAAGGCCGACTGCGTCCATAATGGAATGTTCCACCGGAAAAAAGGAAATTTTAAATTTTCCCAAAGTCAGTTGTTGATCCAAAGATTGAATGGTAATGG
>JBAYGB010000153.1:0-2547 GCA_041666885.1 Patescibacteria group bacterium
CCAAAGCCGGAGCGAAAACTTCGCGGGGATGAACGATGCCGGCGGTTAATGTGCCTACGGAAATAACCTCGTCATGGATTAAACAATAGCGGCTGTTTAAATAAAGCCCGCGCAATTGCTCTTTGGGCAAGTTATGCATATCTTGCAGATAGTTATAAGCCTGCTTGGCGGTACGAATAGTTACTTGCCGGCCATTGTCATTTTTAAAAAAGCGGCGTCCAAGTTCAAAGCAAGCGACTATTTGGCAGGCTTTAGTTATCGGTACCTGTAAATCTTTTTCCAATTCTTTGGGGTCAAGCTGGTTAGAAATATTTTTTTCGCCGTACTCTTTAAAAATTCTCGCGGTCATCGCCAAAATTTCTTCCTTTTTGGTGCCGACATTCAAAACGACGGCTAAAAGTTCGGCCGCTGACAATACCGACGCGCCATATTTAATCAAACGTTCGCGCGGCTTATCTTCGTCAGCCAGATCGCGGATTTTAAGAACGTATTTTTTCCCTTCATTATCCAATATTAAATCGCTATCGGCAAATAAATATTTTTGGGATATAGTGGTTGATTGCATTTGCATAAAATTAGGCTAAGCGAAAACATGGGAATATTTTGCTTTAATGGTTAAAACTTCTTTAATAATATCCGCGACGTCTTTAGGCAAAAATTCGGACTTTACCAAAAAATAAAGCGTACCCAGTTCGCAGGCCTTCTGCCTTTTATAGCTGTCGTTTAAATTGCTTAAAGTTATTACCGGAATATTTTTTAATTCCGCGTCGCCTTTTATTTTTTTCAGTAAATAAAAACCGTCGTATTTCGGCATCATAATATCGGTTAAAACCAAATCCGGTTTCTGCGCGCGCGCCGCTATCAGCCCCTCTTCCCCGTTGCGCGCGGTAATTATCTCGTATCCTTCTTTTTCTAATTTTATTTTATACATTTCTAAAATCAAATCTTCATCGTCAACGATTAAAATTTTCTCTTTTGTTTTTCCGCCGCGGCTCTGATACTTTTTATTATCGCCGTCGGACAAAAACAAGAGTTCGGAAAAGCTTAATTCATAAAATCTCTGCTTCGTTGGTTGGTTAGCCATAAAATATGCGCGCACCGCAAAAGTAAACATTTTACGGCGCGCATTTATAAATAATTTATTGTATGGTTATCGTCCCGCTATGGCAATTATTATTTTCATTAGTCTCTATCACTTTATTGCCGCCATCGGCGCAAAGTTCATAGCGGAAAGTGCCGCGGATCGGCTCAAACCAATCCACTCCTTTTAAGGCATAATGCTCGCTCTCTAAAGGATTGGTATATGACGTTTTTACCACGTCCCACCGGCCGTCGTTATTGGTATCTACGCATAAATAAAAATCAGAGTCGCCGATATTGGCTTTTAAGTAACCGCTGTTTGGGTCCTTTACTCCGGTTGATTCAGTACCGACGTTCATAATCGTTCCCCGAAATTGCAGCCATTTGCCGGCTATTGCCGGTACAGGTTTGTAGTAAACAGAGCCGTCTTTGATAATTAAATCATAATTTCCTCCGCTCACCGGATTTGTTTCCACGCTAACCATGCAATTCGCTCTAGGCAGGGCGTCAGGAGCGGTTTTTACAACCGGCGGCGTTGTCGGCGCGGCCGGAGCGGAATTCACCGGCGCGGACGCTTCCGGTTCAGCTGCCGGCGTTTGAGTTTCCGGCTCGCTCGGAACTGCCCGATAAGCCGGGTTTTCCACTGATTCCGGAGCGGTCGTCGGGTTAGTCGGCGCAGTATTTTGTTCAGTATTGGGAGTCACCCGATAAGTTGGGTTTTCCACCGACTCGGGCGATTCGCTGCTAACAGCGCAGGTTCCGACATACGCGACGCGTGCGCCGGCTTTGGTGGCATAGCAGGAATTGGAATAGGTCGCGCCGTCAGCGCCGCAAACAGGGCTATAATTTTCCGTGCAGACTGTTTCGTAAGTCGGATTTTCCCAGTTGGTATTTTCCTCCGCCGTTTCTACCGCGGGCTTCACGGGAGAAAAAGTAAAGGTTTTATTATTAACTAATTTTCCCAGCCAAACGTTATTTTCCTCGTCTTCTTCCGCGACGGCGTCGGCATAATCAATTTTCAATCTAATGCTTTTTGCCCCCTTGGGAATAGCCGTTATCGGGAAGTTTTTTTTATTAAAAATAACCGTATAAGAAGCTTCGGATTTTAAAGAAGGTACTAATTTTTCAACCGCCTTGCCTATTTTTTGTTCGTTCGCGTTTTCCCAAAAGTAGGCGAGTTTAACCGCGCGAAAATTTCCGACCGCACCCGCGCGCGCCGCTCCTTGATTTTTTATTTCCACTCTCAACTTGCCGGCCTTGGCGTCCAGCGCGGCGGAATGTATTATCAAATCCGGCAATCCCGTTTGCGCTTGCGTTTGTTTAATCAGCCAAACGCCGCTGATGACGGTTAGAAAAATAACTACTAAGAGTAATGAACGTTTCATAGATTTTAAAATTATAATTTGAAAAATTAGAAAAAATATTTTTTTGTCATTCTGAACGGAGCGGAGCGAAGTGAAGAATCTA
>JBAYGB010000154.1:0-2528 GCA_041666885.1 Patescibacteria group bacterium
TACATTTAGGTTTGCGGGTGATATGGAGGATATTAGGACAAATTCCGCAAAGACCGATTCCACGCTTAATACATTTCGAGAGTCAATAAAAAGCACCATTTACAGTGGAATAGGCGTAGGCATTCATAAGACTTTCAGAGGCGATCTCGTGATAGGTTATACTCTTCCAAATTCTTCGGCTGAGGAAGCCGGATTAAAAACTGGAGACATAATTATAAAAATCGACGGCAAGGATGTCGGTTACGATTTTCCCGTTGAACAGGCCGTTGAGCTTATCAGCGGGCCTGCTGGAACTTTTGTAAAACTAGCAATAGCCAGAGATTACGAAATGCCAAAAGAAGTCACTCTTATGCGCAAGAACATGGTTAAGCCCTATTGATTTTTCCGACTCATTGCTTTTAACACCTTACCCCGCGCGATTTTCATTCCAACTTCGCGCGGGTTTTTATTTTTCTTTAAGCTTTCGGAAAGAACCGCGCGAGAAGACTGGTTTATTTTTTCTTTTACAATAGAAAACATTTTTTTTGGCGAGTATCCCATATATTCAGCATAGGATGAAATGACTCCACCCGCGTTAGCCACAAAATCAGGAACAATAAGTATTCCTTTTTTAAAGAATTCCGTTTCAATTTTTTCGCTTATTGGAATATTTGAACCTTCTACTATGATTTTTGCTTTTACTGAATTTTTGTTTGATTCGTTTATTACGTCTGTGACTGTTGCAAGGATCAAAACATCCAATGGAAGCGCGAATATGGCTTCTTTCTCAAACTTGTCGGCTTTTTGATAATCGCTTACTGATTTCTTGTGCTTTTTAAGTGAAATTAGCTTTTGTAATTCAAAACCGCCGTTTTCCAAATAAGCAGTTCCTCGGCTGTCCGAAACCGCAACAATATTTGCTCCTGCTTCGGTTAAAAACTTAAACGCAAAGCTTCCGACATTTCCAAACCCTTCTATTCCGATTCTAGCTTTTTTAATATCTATTCTAGAAAGTTCCAAAGCTATTTTTGTTGATTCAGCAACGCCAAATCCTGTGCTCCCAAGCTCATGCGGAAGCCCTCCTATTTTTGACGGCTTTCCTGTTGAAGCTTTTTTGTTTTTTAAAGCTTCCGCGATCCATTGCATTTCGCGTTCTCCTGAATTTACATCAGGACCTGCTATGTATTTTTTAGGAATCAAATCCCCGATATTTTTTGCAAAAGCCCGCACATATTTTTTCTTTAAAGAATCTGAGCCGCCTGTCCACACAATTCCTCCTTTCGCGCCTCCAAAAGGAATTCCAGCGAGAGAGTTTTTCCATGTCATTGTTCGCGCAAGGCGAAAAACTTCTTCTGCAGAAACATTAGGAGTCATTCTTATTCCGCCCTTTCCAATACCAAGCGCGGTATTGTCTATAACCAAAAATCCCCGCATTCCTGTTCGGGGATCGTAAATATTTATTAAAAGCTCGGGACCGAATTCATTAAACATGGATTCTATTTTATCAGAAAAATCGCATATGTCCAAAAACTGTTTAATCTACAGCACGGTTTTTTATTTTATCAAAAACACGGATTCGGAATCCAGATCCAATTTCTTTTCGTAATGTTCCGTATCGGAATTTAAATATTGGTATACAGCCGGGTTTACATATTTTTGAAGCACTATATATTTTGCCTCAAATTCATTTTTTAAAACAAAATATGTGTCTTCAAGCATTTCTGCCGTGCATGCGGTCGCTCCGCATGTTTTTTTGGTTACCTGGTCGCTTGAAAGATAGTGGAATTTCCAGTAAAGAGGCGAGCTGTATGAATATTGGAATATCGGATCCATTCCGCCAATATAATAATTTTTTTTGTTCCAGAAAAAAAGCATCGGGAAATCGCTCCAATGCATATTAAATACAATGTCTTTATTGTCTGAATTTTCTTTAAGCCATATTGAAGCTTTTTTAAAAGTATCAGGCGGAGTTCCTCTGCTTCTAAGCGTTGATAAGCTCTTATATGGCGTGTAAAAAGCTAGAAAAACAAAAACAACAGCCAAAAGCGATATAAAAGCGGTTTTTATAAAATCATTTGAATATTTTCTGGATATTATTGAGTGAAAAACTCCGGCAATCATCATTGCTCCAAAAATCATCCAAAAATCATGCGCTCTTCTCGCGGTTAACATTGTCATTCCAAAAAATAAAACAGATAAGACAAGGTTTGAAGAAATAAAGATTTTTTTCTCCGCGCTGTCTTGGCGGAAGTATTTTTTATAAAAGGCGAAAAATATTAAAATTGAAACCATCCAAAGAATCGTAAAGGCCAGAAAATTTTCAACAAGCGTATACCACTTTAATGGAAATATTTCGGAGCCGAACAACAAGATTGCGTCTTCCTGTTTTGCCTGCAAAAGTTTGATTATCTGAATATATGCAAGCTTAAGAGAACCGACCGGATTTGGACGAGCTAAAACGCCAATTGCGATTCCCGCCAAAACCGCGAATGATTTTTTCCAGATCCATTCTTTTTCTATTCCAACTTTAAGAATAAACACCGTTCCCA
>JBAYGB010000155.1:0-2521 GCA_041666885.1 Patescibacteria group bacterium
ATAATAATTTTTATCATCATTTTGTCCGTCCTGGTTTTCGCGCATGAATTGGGTCATTTTTGGACCGCCAAGAAATTAGGGATAATACCGCGAGAGTTCGGATTCGGCTTTCCGCCGCGCGTCGGCGGTTTTTATAAAGACGCGTCAAAAAAATGGAAATGGTTTTGGGGCGCGAAGCGTCCGGCCGGCGCTAAAAATACGGTGTATTCAATTAATTGGCTGCCATTAGGCGGTTTTGTCAATATCGGCGAAGATGACGATATCAGCGGCGACGAAGAAACCAAAAACGACCCGAATCATTTTAAAAACCAAAAGCCGTGGAAGCGGGCGGTAATACTTTCAGCCGGAGTATTTATGAATTTAGTATTGGCCGCCGTATTTTTCGCTATCGGCTTTACTATCGGCTTGCCCAAAGTGGTGGATGAAATAGATTCCGGCGCGCGCGTGTCGGAGCGGAATATCCAAATTATCCAAGTGCTTGATAATACGCCGGCGAAAGAAGCGGGAGTTATCGCGGGCGATGTAATTTCTTCAATTAACGGCCGGGTATTTAATAATTACAAAGAATTAAGCGAGTTTGTCGCCTCCCAGGAGAATAAAGAATTGCAATATAAAATCAAGCGCGGGTCGGATGAATTAAATTTGGTTATCGTTCCAAAACCGATAAAGGAAAATAATAATGTTCCCGGAATCGGCATTTCAATCGCCGAGACCGGTTTAGTCAGCTACCCCTGGTATCGGGCGATTTGGGAAGGGATAAAAACGACTGTTTATTTAACTTGGTATATTATCGCCGCGTTCGCGGTTTTAATAAAAAATTTAATCGTGGGCCAGCCAATCGGCGTGGAAGTGGCCGGGCCGGTTGGAATCGCGGCGATGACCGGACAGGCGGCGCAGCTGGGATTCGCGTATATCATGCAGTTCGCGGCGATTTTATCAATCAACTTGGCGATTATAAATTATCTGCCTTTTCCGGCTTTGGACGGCGGCCGGGTTTTATTTTTAATAATAGAAAAAATGCGCGGCCGGCCGGTATCGGAAAAATTGGAAGCTTTTTTGCATAACATGGGATTTATTTTATTAATGGTTTTGGTGCTTGCGGTAACTTTTCGGGACGTGCTCAAGCTGTTTAATTAGCTCATCTTTTATTTGTCATTTCGACGATTCCGACCGCAGTGAAGCGGAAGGAGACCTGCCTGCCGGCAGGCAGGAATCTATAATATCATGCGCGAGCACATATATTATTTCTACATAATGAGCAACTATAATAGGAATGTATTTTATTGCGGAGTATGCAATAATATAACCAGAAGAATAATTGAACATAAAAATGAGTTCGGCTCAATATTTACAAAAAAGTATAAGTTAAAATATTTGGTATATTATGAAGAATACCAATTTATTCAAGACGCAATCAGCAGGGAAAAAGAAGTTAAAAAATGGAGACGGGAAAAGAAAATTAATTTAATTAAAACAGAAAATTCAGAGATGAAAGATTTGAGCGATGAGTTATTAGAAGGTTATAATGAAGCGGAGGCAAAAGAAATAGCAAGGGATTTGCGGGAAACATATAAAGAGCGGCAGTAATGTATTATAGATTTCTCACCCCGATTGCGATCGGGGTTCGAAATGACAAAAAGTCGAAATGACAAAAATAAAAGATGATAAAAAGATTATTCAACTCTAAAATAAACTCTATTACCTCGGCGGCGATTATTGTCGCGACGGCGTCGGTCGCCAGCCGTTTCCTTGGTATTTTTCGCGACCGCATTTTAGCCGGAGAATTCGGCGCCGGCAGCACGCTTGATATTTATTATACCGCCTTTAGAATTCCCGATTTGGTTTTTAATTTGTTCGTATTGGGAGCACTATCGGCCGGTTTTATTCCGGTGTTCGCCGGCCTGTGCGAGAAAAAATCTTTATTGAAATTTTTTTCCCGCGGCAAAGAAAAATGCCAGCCGGAAGCGTGGTACGTGGCTAACGCGGTAATTAATTTAATCGGCATTTCTTTAATTTTTATTTCCGTTATTTTTATTATTTTCACGCCCCAGCTGATGCCCCTGATTTCTCCGGGATTTGACAGTGAAAAATTGGCGATGACTGTGGCGATGACCCGGATTATGTTTTTGTCGCCTTTTTTTCTGGGGTTAAGCTCGGTTATGGGCGGAGTTTTGCAGTCATTCAAAAGATTTTTTGTTTATTCCTTGGCGCCGATTGTATATAACATCGGAATTATAATCGGCGCTTTATATTTCGTGCCTCTATGGGGAGTGTACGGTTTGGCGTACGGAGTAGTACTGGGCGCGATACTCCATTTCTTGATCCAGCTGCCGGCCACTATCAGCCTCGGCTACCGCTGGCATCCGGTATTGGGCGTAAAAAATAAGAATGTGCGCGAAATTATCAGGATGATGATCCCGCGCACCATGAGCCTCGCTATCTCCCAAATTAATCTGGTGGTGATAACAATAATCGCGTCAATGCTCGCGGCCGGAAGTTTGACTATTTTTAATTTTGCCAA
>JBAYGB010000156.1:0-2513 GCA_041666885.1 Patescibacteria group bacterium
ATTCCCGCGAAAGCGGGAATCTCCTACTATTATTAGATTCCCGCTTTCGCGGGAATGACAGAATATTGAAAACTTTCAACTTATTTTTATGTTCCAAAGGAGGCTAAACAGGTTAAAAGCAATATTCAGTGGTTTAACCCATGAACGAGGCAACTACCACCAGCCCGATTATGTCGTCATTATTTTGATTTTTGCCGTTGTTATTTTCGGCATGGTAATGCTTTCTTCCGCTTCCAGCGCGATAGCTTACGCTCGTTTTCAATCAAGCTATCATTATTTTAATAATCAGCTGTTCGGTTTATTGATGGGTTTGTCGCTATTTTTTTTCTTAAGCCGGTTTGATTATCATAATTACAAAAAAGTGGCGCTCGGATTATTAATTTTTTCACTCGCGTTATTGTTAATCGTGTTTATTCCCGCTATCGGCGCCGAATGGGGAACCGCCAAAAGCTGGGTTAATATTTTCGGCTTTTCCTTGCAGCCGTCGGAGATCGTCAAACTTTCTTTTTTATTGTATTTGGCGGCCTGGATTGAAAAACGCGGCAAAGAGTTGTCTGATTTTCACCGCGGCACGATGCCATTATTGATTTTATTGGGCGTTGTCAGCGTATTGATGCTTTTACAGCCGGATACTGGCACGCTGTTTATCATGCTTTTGATTTCGCTTGCGGTTTATTTCATCGGCGGGGGAAATCCCAAACATTTGTTTGTTATTGGCGCCGCCGGCGCGATTATTTTATTTATTATTATAAAGATAGCGCCTTATCAAATGGATCGCTTCCGCTGTTTTTTTAATGCCGATTACAGTTCGGATGATGTCTGCTATCAGGTTAATCAATCATTAATTGCCGTTGGTTCTGGCGGTTTTTGGGGACGCGGTTTTGGCGAGTCGCGCCAAAAGTTTCGTTATTTACCGGAGGTGCAAGGCGACGCGATTTTTCCCATCATCGCGGAAGAAGTCGGTTTTTTGATTTCCGCCGTCTTGGTTATTTTTTACACTCTGATTTTTTATCGCGGCTATTTGATTTCGGCGCGCGCGCCGGATATGTACGGCCGGTTGATTGCCATCGGCATTATCACCTGGTTTTGTTCGCAGGCATTTATCAATATTTCCGGCATGATAAATTTAATGCCGATGACCGGCGTGCCTTTGCCGTTTATCAGCTACGGCGGATCGGCGATGATGGCGGCGCTGGCCGCGGCGGGGATTTTGGTTAATATTTCTAAACAAACAAAGTAGTTAGAAAGTAAAAGGTAAAAATATTTTCATTGTCATTCCCGCGAAGGCGGGAATCTAATACTAGTTTGAGATTCCCGCCTTCGCGGGAATGACATATTAAGTTTATGATAAGAGAAAAGAAAAAAATTCTACTAACCGGCGGCGGCACCGGCGGTTCGGTTACGCCGTTGCTCGCTTTGGTTGATGAACTGGGAAAAGAAAAGTTTGAATATCTGTGGGTGGGAACAAAAAGCGGTCCGGAAAAAGAAATGGTCGCGCGCGAGGGGATTGAGTTTAAAACCATTGCCGCGGGGAAATTCCGGCGTTATTTTTCGCTACGCAATTTAATTGATCCGGTTTTGATAATTATCGGTTTTTTTCAATCGCTCGCTATTGTTTCAAAATTCAAGCCGGACTGGATTATCACCGCCGGCGGATTCGTCAGTGTGCCGGTTTTTTGGGCCGGCTGGCTATTACGCAAGCAAATGCTGGTGCATCAGCAGGATGTTCGCGCGGGATTAGCGAATAAATTAATGGCGCCGCTCGCGAAAGTGGTCACAGTTACTTTTAAAAAATCATTGTCGGATTATGGGCCGGAAGCAAAGTGGATTGGCAACCCAACAAGAATTAAAAATTACGAATTAAAAATTACGAATAAGAAAAAATTTTTTAATTTGCATAATGATTTACGTATATTGCTGGTTTTAGGCGGGGGAACGGGGTCGGTGTTTATTAATAATTTAGTGGTGGAGAGTTTACCGGAACTGACAAAAATTTGCCAAATAATTCATGTCGCAGGCAAAGGCAAACAGCTAGGGATGCCCGTGAGCGTAACTAATTATTTTCCCTATGAATTTTTAAACGTGGAACAAATGGCGGAGGCGTACGCGCGCGCCACCGCGGTCGTTTCGCGCTGCGGGCTCGCGACTTTGAGCGAACTTTCCATCTTGGACAAGCCGGCGATTTTAATTCCTTTGCCCAATAGCCACCAGCTGGACAACGCGCGCGTGTTTGAAGAAAATTCCGCGGCCGTAGTTTTGGACCAGCCGGTTTTGGAACGGAAATTTTTTATTAAAAAAGTAAAAGAGATTTTAAGCGATAAAAAGTTGCAGGCGCAACTGAATAAAAACATTTCGGGAGTGATAAAACCGGGCGCGGCCAAAGCCCTTGCTTTTTTTATAGAAAAGGGCTAATATAATATCAACCTATTCTCTTTGGAGGTAATAGATATGTGTCGCGGATATGCAGCCCTAGCAAGTCTTATTGAGGATCCAGTTGAGGATCTAAAAGAAGA